>JAPLFM010000184.1 GCA_026390675.1 Candidatus Kapaibacterium sp.
CACTCAAAATGACAAAAAAATTTGACAAATAACGCACTTTGGAAAACTTATTTGGAAAATTTTTCCAAAACTCAATTTGTTTTTTACTCCTTCTCCAGACGTGGAGAAGGTCGGGATGAGGTCTCTTAGAAAAGTGGTTTGAAAGTCAAATATTAGATACCTTCATTCGCAGGTATGACAGAAAAAAAATTTTGTTTTACTCCTTCACCTTAGTAAAGAGAAGGTCGGGATGAGGTCTCTTAGAAATGCTTTTGGAAAACAAAAGCCAAATATACCCTGAAACGAGTTCAGGGTGACAAGATAAAAAAAATCATAGAAAAATACTAATTTAATAAATTTAAATAGGGTAATTTAATAATCTCAGCATAATATCCACCAATCCATAAGATTGAACCAACAGAAATTGGGATAGAAAAATTATCATCCATTTTTAATTTAGTAGATGCAGCTTCGACAAAGCCACCAAATATGGCTCCTAATATTCCAAAGATATATAAAGTAATTGGTGCATTAAAACTAAAAGAATACATAAAAACAACAGCAATAGCACTTATAATAAAGGCGGCAGTACCTTCCCAAGATTTGTCAAAAAGTTTTGATTTGCCATATCTTCTACCAATTAATGCTGCCAAAGTATCTGAAATTATTAATATAGTAAATGCAATAACCATGATTATTTTGGGATATACAGCAATACAAAGTGAAGCAGAAATCATAACCCACGAAGCTCCATTAAGCACTAATTTACCCTCTTTTTCGTGTTCACGAAGTAGATTGCCAAATACTCCAAAAATTAATTTTTCAAGAAATTTGATTCTTCGGCTTAGTAAGTCTGAAATAATCATTATCGCAGTTAATGGAATAATTATTTGCAACGCTAATTTTCTACTTATAAATAAATAAATTAAAGGAATAGCCAAAGAGCATAAATGTATGCCCTTCCTAAAGATTTCATTTTTATAAGTTATTGAATTGTCCATAAAAAAAAGAATTTTTGTAAAATGTCAAAAGTAGAATATGAAATTAATTAAAAAATTAGCTTATGCCAAAATTAATTTAGGTTTACAGGTATTAAATAAGAGATTAGATGGTTTTCACAATATTAATACAGTGTTTTTTAGAACAAAACTCGCAGATGAGATGATTTTTAAGTCAAATGATACTGGCGAAATAAATATAAAAATAAATGTTGATTTAGGAATTCCACAAGAACAAAACTTAATTTTTAAGGTAGCTGCTAAAATTCAAGATAAGTATAATGTTAAATTGGGTGTGGATATTGAACTTACCAAAAATATTCCATTTGGAGGTGGTCTTGGAGGTGGTTCATCGGATGCAGCCGAAACAATAAAAGCATTATCTGAACTTTGGGATTTGGATATTCCATTTGACAACCAACTTATAATTGCACAAGCATTAGGTTCTGATATCCCTTATTTTTTGAAATACGGAACAGCTGTTGGAAATAGCAGAGGGGAAAAGCTGTTTTATTTTGACTACGATATGAATTTTCAGTTGTTAATAGTTTCACCTAACATTCATATATCTACTCCAGATGCTTATAATGCTTTGGGAAGAACTCTAGTTGAAAGACAGATTGTAAATTTTGCAAATGTTTTAATAAGAGCTGATGACAACCCAAGTTTATTAAAAGAATTTGTCTTTAATGATTTTGAAGAAAACGCTTTTACTAAACACAATGAACTTTTAGAAATCAAAAACAAACTTTATGAAAATGGTGCTCATTTGGCTTTGATGTCTGGTTCTGGCTCAACAATGTTTGGAATATTTGACTTAAATAAAGATTTGAGTGAAATTCAAAAAATATTTTCAAATTACAAAACATTGATTTCATAATTTTCAAATTGTATCTTAATGTTTAATCTGAGTAGTGATATTGAAAAGAAGTGTATAAGTTCTTAATAATTTATATATTGAAATCCTTAATTTGCATTTTTACTAAAACAATAAAAGACAAATGGTTAATTTTGAAGATTTAAGTTTTAAACGAATTTCAGTCCATACTATATTAAAAAAAGATCCAGATGAAGAGTTTGCAAATGTATTGCTAAATATGAATTTAGTGATAATTGATGAATCAGCTTCAGAAATAATTAAACGCAGACTTAATGATGCGGCTCATAAAACAGCTAAAGCATTTGAACTCTACATCTCAGACACACTTGAGAGCGGGTTCTTTGGTTATAGTAGAGAATTCCCAATTAATGCTGATAGTGAATTTGTAAGATCTAGTGGTAAAATTGCACAGCTACTTGCAAATGCTACCAAATCATCTGCTATTTCTGGAGGTTATCTAATATTAATTGATGGCTACACAAGTTCGGGACATCAAGTAGCAGTTGTTATTAAAGCAGAATTACATGAAGCATTTGTATTAAATGGAAATAGTTTAAATATATTAAGAAATATATTTTTAAGCCCAACTCAAAGATTTCTAAAATTTGGTGTGATTTTCGAAAGAAGAGCTGACCAGATTGAAGAAAAGCATGTTGAAATGGGGTATCCAAATGACCAATATGGCTGTTTACTATACGATGATCAATTTAGAACAGATTCTATTGCAGCGGAATACTTTTTTAAAGACTTTTTAGGTTTTAGTACCGAGTTTAATCCTAAAATTCAAACAAAAAGGTTTTATGAAGCTACTCAAAAATACATTGCAAATAGTTTTGAAACAAATGAAAGAAAAATGGATTTGGCAACAGCATTAAATTCATCAATGAAAAATACAAATGAATTGGAGTTTTCACCAAAAGAGTTTGCAATGTCATATTTTACAAATGAAGAAATGATAGAAAATTATGCTAATGAGATTGCAATTCATTTACCAGAAAATATTGAAAAAGATATTACATTAATTAATAGAAAGCTAAATAGCAAAAAATTAAGTTTTCCAAATCATATAGTTTTAAGTGGACCTGAATCAGCTTTTGAAGATAATGTAATTATCATTAATGACAATGAAGAACTGAAAAATCTCAATGTGTCTCAAGATTCTTATACAATTGTAAAAGTAAAAGGTAAGCCATTTAGAGTTTAATCTAAATATCTTACCTAAAACTCACCATCTTTTATTTCATCAATCATTTTTTTGATTGGTTCGATATGTTTTACAATTATAACTATATTCATTAAAATAAATAAAGTTATATAGTCCCATATTCTAGAAAATCCCATAGTTTGGGTTTTCCAGATTATTAAATTTGGAGCAGAAATAAGCAAAACAGGCGACAAAAGTGAAGCAGATACATTTGCTATGTGAACATCTTTTTTAATAATAAAATAAGAAGTAACCCACATTAGAGCCCAAAAGAAAATACCAAGAGGATTGATCATTGAAATGCCACCAACCGCTGGAGCCAAGCCTCTCCCACCTTTGAAACCCATAAATACACTGTAATTATGGCCAAGCATTGCAAAAACACAAGCAAGTGAAGCTGTGTACATATTTCCACCAGATAATTGCCTTGCTATAAGAACAGCAATTGATGCTTTAATTGCATCTAACAGAAATACAGAAAATCCCAATAAACGACTATTAGTTGTTTCGAATGTATTCATTGCACCAATACTTCCAGTACCTACATCACGAATATCATTGCCAGTTTTGTATTTAGTTAGGATAAATGCAAAAGGAATTGCACCTAACAAATATGAAATCAAAATTACTTGATAATTAGTTATAGTCATTAATCTATTTTTGTTTTTAATAAAAAAATCAAAGTGACATTAGCCTGCCACCATCTACAGGTAAATTTATACCATTAATATATGAAGCTGCTGGGCTTGCTAAAAAAGCAACTGCATTAGCAATTTCAATTGGTTCGGCAAATCTTCGAGCTGGAATTTCTCTAATCATAGATTCTTCAATTTCTGAGGCAAGATTTGGATCTCCTCCTGCTTTGGTATCAATAATATTTTTTAATCTTTGAGTAAGAGTAGCTCCGGGTAACACATTGTTAACAGTAATCCCATAAATACCAAGTTCGCTTGCTAAGGTTTTACCCCAACTAGCAACTGCTCCTCTAATTGTATTTGATACTCCTAAATTAGGTAAAGGTGCTTTTACTGAAGTGGAAATAATGTTAATAATTCTACCATAATGAGCAACTATCATACCTGGTGCAAATTTCTGAACAAGCAAATGATTACACTTTAAGTGATTTGTAAACGCACTTTCAAAATCTTCTATTTTAGCATTCATAATAGGACCGCCATTTGGTCCACCAGTATTATTAACTAAAATGAGAACTGGTAAGTTTACAAATTCAAGTGTTTTTATTAATTCAACCGGTTTTGAAAAATCAGCTACAATATAATTATGTTTTTGACCAAAATGAGTATTTAACTCATTGCAAGTTTCAATAAGCTTTTCTTCATCTCGAGCAATTAATGTAATTGTTGCTCCAATATTTGCTAATTGGATAGCTGATGCCTTTCCTATACCTTGAGTACTACCACATACTACTGCGTGTTTACCTTCTAAATTTATTTTCATTGACCAGCCTTAAATGCAAAATTCAACTTTTCTTTAAGTATTTCAGGTAATATTGGCAAGTCTGATCTTGGAATCATCAAAGTAGAAATATTATGCAAATCTTTAAAAATTTGATGTTGTTCAGCTGTTTTTTTAAGATATTCATATCCTGAAGAGCCACCAGTTCCCATTTTACGTCCAATCATTCTCATTACCATTTGAGAATGTCTGTGTCTCCACATTGTAAATTGTTCATCCATTTCAGAGATTTTATTAAGCAAATTGTAAGGGCCTCTTAGAATAGGTTCATCTCTATAAAGATTAATCAAAAGTGCTGCTATAGTAGCTTTATAAGAAAGTCTTACTTCACCATTTTTTACAAGTTCGTTATGCTTTTCTTCATCCATTGAGGATTCAATGTACGCTTTACTTTCATTTAACATTCTTAATCTAATTAATTTAGCATCATCTGGCAAATATTCAGTTTGCTCAATTGCTTGTCTTTCTCTTTCGACCATTTTGTCAACTGCAATTAAGTATTGTTCTTTGAAATTGAAATTCTCAAATTCTAAAAATGGTGTTCGCTCAAGCCAACCTTCTACTAAATCAAAAAGAGATTTCGTAGTTTCTAAATCCTTTAACATTTTTTGTCTTTCTTCGGTAAAAACAACATTATAAGATTTGTCATTATAAGTTAATCGAGTATGTGGTCTTAACCCCAATTTGATTTCAACTAATCTGAATTGAAAACTTTGAAAACCAGAGGCAGGAATTAAGTAATTTCTAAAGTCAAGGAAATCAAGTGGAGTCATTGTATCTAAAACACGAATTTGTTCTATCATTACTTTTTGAATTTCAGTTACTCTATTTAGTCTTGCTATTGCAATACCTACAATTGTTTCATCATCTTCAATTGTGTGAAAATTATCTAAGACTGAATCTAACTCATGTAAAATCTGTTTAAACCATAATTCATAAACTTGATGAATAATAATAAAAAGCATTTCATCATGTGCCGGATTGCCAAGTTCAACACTTCTAAGATTTTGAGAAGTTAAAACTCTATCCAACTCCAAATAGTCACTATAATGTACAGATGAATATTTTCTTTCCATTTTAAATGCTCACTTTAATTTGTATTTATATAAAAAACAAAATTACGAAATTTTCAAACTATTTCTAAGTTATGTTATTAAAGGTTTTAAAAAGTAAATAATTGGACTGTGATTCAATATTTTTCAACAAAAGTAAACTTTTCAGGATTCGAAAAGTATAGATAAATACATAAAATCATCAGTCCTAAGTTTTCAAACACTTTTCCCCAACCTGTTTTTTGTTCACTCGCTTTACCAAAACAACCACAACTAATATTTAAACCACGAGCCATAGCAGAAAATACCATTAGTATGAAAATTAATAAAAGTACTCCAATTATTATACTATTTGTTTTGATTTTAATTCCAAAAGCGAGTAAAACTCCTACAATTAATTCTAGCCAAGGCAAAAACAAAGCAATTATATTCACAATAGATATTGGCGTAATATTATAATTAATTATTTCTTTAGAAAAGTGTGTAGGGTCAGCTATTTTAGCTATTCCAGCAACTATGAAAAATCCACCAAGAAACAATCTAAAAATTAAATTCAAATATGAATTATCTAATATTTTATACATTCTTTTTCCTTAAGTAATAATAGATATCTAGAAACTCAGAGACATAAATTAAAAAAACATCAGTTTTTATTTGTTTAATTTGTTCTTCAAATCAATATTAATTATCAAATCAACAATTTGCCTTTTTTCATAACCAATTCTTCATCAAAATACATATCAGGTGATTTGATTAATCCATCAATATGAATTGGTACATTAATATTTCCACCCATAGATATGTTATTTCCAAAAGCAATGTGAACTGTACCTAGCACTTTCTCATCTTCTAAAATTATACCTGAAATTTTAGCTTTATGATTGGTACCAATGCCAAGTTCAGCTATTGCAAAAGAATCACCTCCTACTTCAGAAAGCATGTTCTCAAATTTTAATGCTTGACTGCCACCACTAAATTTTATTGCTTTACCATTTTTAATAATTACAGTAACTGGATTTTCTAAAACTCCAATTCCAGCTATAGAGCCATCAAATACAATTATACCATTACTTTTATCTTCTAAAGGTGCCAAATATACTTCGCCAGAAGGTAAATTCCCACTTTGACCTTTTTCTTTTAATACTCCAGTGCTTGGTAATATTCTTCTTCCTTCAATTGGTAACTTAATATCTGTACCGATTATTGATGTAACTCTAACTATTTTAACTCCTTGCAAACGAGATGTTAACTTGTTTGAAAGTTCAACTATTTTATCTGCTTCAGCACTTAAACATCTTGACATAATTTCGGTAGTGATGCCTGGCATTGTTACTACACGAGTGCCAAGCATTGATGCTTCTCTACGAGCATTTGTATGAGTTAATGATTTTGTTGTCGGGCAAACCACTACATCAAACTTTTTCATAAGCTCAGCAACATCTTTAGATGGTTCTTCACCATTTATAGATTGAGGTCTAATCTCTAAATATATACAATTTGATGAGATTAAGTGACCTTCATCATAAAGAGCAAGTCCTATTTCTCTTTTATTAAAGTCAGAAATTACTAACAAGGATTCGTTTGATTTAAGCCCAAGATAATCTACAAGAGCAATTTTACAGGCTTTTTGAAGTTTGTTATTCATAATACTTTGTAAATCTAATAAACAAGATCAAATTAAATATTCAAAAAAGAAAATAAAAGACTATTTCAATTACTAAATTTTGAAATAGTCTTTTTATAATAATTCAAACTCTAATACTAATCCTCGTGACTAGTTTCAGCTAAATATACTTGGTGAAGCTTATTTTGAATATCGTGTGGCACTTGACCATATTCAACAAATTCACCTAGATAATTAGCTCTGCCCTGAGTAATGGAACGTAAAGCAGTAGAGTATTTGTCAACTTCGGCAAGAGGCATTCTAGCAGTGATTTTTTGATAAATACCATCAGTTTCAATTCCAACTATTATTCCTCTACGGGCTGGTAAATCACTCATTACATCTCCAATGAATTCATTGGGAACTGTAATATTTAGTTCGTAAATTGGCTCTAAAATTCTTGGGTCTGCTAAAACGAATGCTTCTTTAAAGGCTCTCATACCAGCCGTTCTAAATGCAGCTTCATTTGAATCAACAGGGTGCATTCCACCATCAACTACACTTACTCTTACATCACGCACATAAGAACCAACTAAAGGTCCCTCGTGCATCTTTTCCATAACACCTTTCATAATAGCAGGCATAAATCGAGTATCAATTACACCTCCAACTATACAGTTTTGGAAAATCAATTTACCACCCCAAGGTAAGTCATGAGTTTCAGTTCCTCTAATACTTACACCAGCTAATTGTGGCATACCTTCGTGCCAAGGCTCAACAACTAAATGAACATCTGCAAATTGACCTGCTCCACCACTTTGTTTTTTGTGACGATAGTGAGTTCTTATTTGTTTTTGAATAGTTTCTCTGTATGGCAATTTTGGCTCTATAAAATGGGCTTTAACACCAAATTGATTTTCAAGTCTTAATTTTATAATAGAAAGTTGAATTTCTCCTTGAGCATAAATAATTACTTGTTTAAGTTCTTGAGAGTGCTCAACAATTATAGTTGGATCTTCTTCGTGGATCTTAGTTAGAGCTTGTGACAACTTAACATCATCTTTTGTGTTATCGGGAGCAACGGCAGTTCTAATTTTATAAGATGGAAATTCAATTTTTGAAAGTATAACTTTTTTTGATTTATCACAAAGAGTATTATTGGGATGTGTGTTTTTAAGTTTTACAGTAGCACCAATATCTCCTGCGACAATTACTGTGGCATCATTCCTTTTTTTACCATCAATATAGAATAGATTGTTTAATTGTTCGGTAACACCAGAATCAGGATTAACCAATTCCATTGCAGATTTAACACTACCAGAATAAACTTTGAAGAAAGTCAAATCGCCTACATGATGCTCATTATGTATTTTGAAAACAAATGCAACAGTATTTTTAGTACTATCGCAAATTACTTCAGTGCCATCATTTGCAATTTGGTTAGGCATATCTACTAGAGAAGGAGCAACATTATCTATATAACTCATTAATCTTGCAACACCCATATTCTTTTTAGCTGAAATACAGAAAAGAGGGAATAATTGATGCTTAAGCATTGATTTTCTCAAACCATTACACATTTCATCTTCTGTTAGAGAACCTTTTTCAAAATAAAGGTTCATCAAACTTTCATCATTTTCTGCAATTTGTTCAATTAATTCATTATGTAATTTATTTGCTTTTTCTAATTCAGATGCCGGGATAGATGATTTTGAAGGTTTGTTATTGCCATTAAATTCATACATTACCATATTCAATACATCAATGAATGCATTAAATCCTGTACCTTCATTTACTGGGTATTGAACAACAGCAACTGCTCTACCAAATCTTTCTTTTGCATCTTCAACAGTTTTATCAAAGTTGGATTTGTCGTGATCAATTTTATTTACTGCCATTATCATTGGTGTTTTAAATTTTTCGGTATATTGCCAAATCAATTCACTACTAACACCAATACCCTCTGAGGCTGAAAACAATAAAACTCCTGTTTCTACAACTCTTAGCGCCGAAACCATTTCACCAATAAAATCTTGTGAACCGGGAGTATCAATAATATTAATTTTATAATCTTTCCATTCTGTATGCATAACAGAACTAAAAACAGAACTACCACGCTGAATTTCTAATTCATTGTAATCAGATAGAGTGTTACCTTCCTCTACTGAGCCAAGTCTTTGAATTATTCCAGCCTCAAACATCATAGCTTCTGCAAGAGAAGTCTTACCAGTGCTTGAATGGCCTAAAAGGGCAATGTTGCGAATTTTGTCAGAACTATAGTTTTTCATAGGAATACCTTTTATAGATATTAAAATAAGAATCTGTTAAATTTATTAGCAAAAATAACTAATTTTTTTAAACTAAGTTATGATTTTAATCATAAAAAAATAAAATTAGTTCAGATTTATTAACTAATTATTATAACTATTGAAGTAAATTAGGATTAAAATAAGTATAACTATGTTTGCATTAAAATTTATATTTATGCGTTATTAATTTTTTAACAAAACTTTCATAATAAAACAACTATAAACATGAAAAAAATTGAATCTCTCTTTGAAAAAATTATATTTGCAAGCAGATGGATACAACTTCCAATTTATATTGGGTTGATATTTGCAGGATTTATATATTTATATAAATTCTTAAGTGAGCTATTTTCACTTTATTATAATATGTTTAGTTTTTCAAATTCTAAAATTCTTTTTAGCTTATTAACTCTAATAGATATTTCTTTAGTAATGAATCTTTTAATTATGGTTATAATTGGTGGTTATACTACATTTGTTTCTAAAATAGATTTTGAAAAAAATGAAGATAAACCAAAATGGATTGATGGCATTGATGCAACTACTATCAAAATCAAATTAACAATGTCAATTATTATCATTGCTGCAATAGATATTTTAAGGTCTTTTGTCAATATTCAAGAGCAAAATCCTGAAAATCTAAAGTGGCAATTAATAATTTTTGGTGCTTTGCTAACTACTCTTTTAGTTTTAGTTATTAGTAACAAATTATTGCATGATAAGCACAATTAAGTCAATAACAAAAAAGTTTCGGAAAAATTTTCCAAATAAGTTTTCCAAAGTTCGTTTTTTGTCAAATTTAGCAGATAATTAATTTTACTTCATTTAGATTTCTTAAAAACTAATACAAATTCAAAATGGTGGAAGACAAATTGCTGTAAATAAAACTATTTCAATTTTTGCAGTGATTTAGCATTTTTTCAGTTTTTTTTCATTTTTTTTTCTTGTCATCCTGAATTTATTTCAGTATATATTTAGCTTTTATTTTTTTCAATCCACTTTGCCAAGAGACCTCATCCCTCATCCCGACCTTCTCCTAAAGAAGAAGGAGTATAAAGCCAAAGTAAGTTTTGGAAAAATTTTCCAAATAAGTTTTCCAAAGTTCGTTTTTTGTCAAATTTAGAAGATAATTAATATTTCTTAATTTAATTTTCCAAATTGCTATCGCAGTTTCCACCAAAAGAGAATGAACCGAAACTAGATATTAATAAATTGGAAAAAGGGCTTGTACTAAATTATGTATAATCTAACAAATACCTTGCAAATCATTTTAAATTTGTTTGCAAATGGTTTGGATATTTATGGTAATGATTGATTTAAAATACAAAAGACAACCACCTCGTCTGGCTCGAAGCCAGCCACTCCTCCAAAGGAGGAGAATTTAAGTCATACCAAACATACAACAAGATTAGGAATATAGCCAATGATAATTACATAATGATTTTATTATTTCCTTTTCGTCATGT
>JAPLFM010000052.1 GCA_026390675.1 Candidatus Kapaibacterium sp.
AAAAGGAAATTCTAAAATATTGAAATTATCTTTAGATCCAAAACGAAGGCAATGGTTTCTTGGATTATGGGATAATTCTAGGCAATTTACATTACCTGTTAAATATGAATAATATTTTCTAATGAATTATTTGGGTTTAAGGTTATTGGTTTTTAAATTTATTCTTATAGACGATATTAGAGAATAATTTATTATTTGCAATTATTCCCTAATATATCAATAAGTTACGATATTATTTACAAGCAGCAAAGCCTCTATCAATATCGGCAATTAAATCTTTCACTTCTTCTATTCCAACAGATAATCTAATTAAATTATCAGTTAAACCAATTTTTTCTCTTTCAACTTTAGGAATAGAAGCATGAGTCATAATTGCTGGGCTTTCTATCAAACTTTCCACTCCGCCAAGGCTCTCTGCAAGCATAAAAACATGAACATTTTCTAAGAATAATCTTGCATTATCGAGTCCACCTTTGATAAAGAAAGTAATCATACCACCAAATCCACGATTATATTGAGTTTTAGCTAATTCATACTGAGGATGAGAGGCAAGTCCAGGATAAGTTACTTTTTCTACTAATGGATGTTTTTCTAAATATTCAGCAATTATTTGTGCATTTTCTTGATGTCTTTGCATACGAATCGCAAGAGTTTTTACTCCACGTAATACAAGCCAGCTATCAAATGGAGATTGAGATGGACCTATTGAATTTTGCAATCTTGCTAAGTCTTTATAAAGTGATTCATTATTAAGCATCAAAGCACCAGCAACTACATCACTATGACCATTAATATATTTTGACATAGAGTGGTAGGTAATATCAGCACCTAAGTCAGTAGGGTTGCATAAATAAGGGCTCATAAAAGTATTATCTACTACAGTTATTGCCCCAACTTCTTTACCAGCTTTTGAAATTGTTTGAATATCACAAATTTTAAGAAGTGGGTTAGTTGGAGTTTCTATCCATATCATTGCAGGTTTTAGTTCATTAATTTTAGATTTAAATAACTCTAAATTTGATGAATCAGCAAAAGTGAAATTGAAATCATTTTGAAATACAGTTGTGAATAGTCTATATGTACCACCATAAACATCATCACCACAAAGAACATTTACCCCTTTAGTAAGTGTATGAAGTATAAGCATTTCTGCACTCATACCTGTTGCTGTTACTACACAATACTTGCAGTTCTCTAAAGAAGCCAAGCATTCTTGAAGCCTAGTTCTTGTTGGGTTATGAGTACGGCTATATTCATATCCTTGATGCACTCCAGGAGACTTTTGTACATAAGTAGATGTTTGGTAAATTGGTGGAGTAATAGCACCAGTAGTTGGGTCAGGTTGGTTTCCTACATGCAAAGCACGAGTAGCAAAGCCATTATTAGTATAATCTTGTGTTTCCATTTAAATCTTATAAATTGGTAAATATTAAACCTTAAAATTAAGGAATAATAAGGAGAAATTACATACTGAAATACAAATAGATTAAATGTATGAGATTAATAGAATATAAATAAATTTAATTACTTTTTGGACTTATTTGGAAAAATTTTCCAAATAAGTTTTCCAAAGTGTGTTTTTTGACAAAAAAAGGCAATATTTTTTTTACTCTCCTTTTTAACTTCCAAATTGTTGGATTAAAATCATTGCAGTATTTTGCAGATTTCATTTTGATTATTGGTTTTAATTTCTTAAGTTAAAATAATCAAATAGCCAATAATATAATATAATCGGAAAAGATATAAAGTAAATTTTTAAGTAGTACATATTTTTTTGTTTCTGTTCTTACAATAAAACAACCAATTTTATAACTCGCAGAATATTGGAAACACCCAGATAGGGTGTCTTTCTTACGTTCTGCGAGTGGGTATACCAGTACCTAAGTATGTGGCAATTTATAGGGCGTGTCCCTTTTTACATTTGATATTACCTTTTATAATTTTTAGGAGTATTTATGAAGAAGTATTTTGTTTTAACATTGCTTTTACTAGCATTTTATCTGCCTTCTCATGCCGAACTCGCCGACACTATCTGGACACACCCCGAATCAAGAGAAGTGATAGGTGTAAGTGTCTTGTACTGAAATAGCTTTACACTTTAACAGGAGTTTTTAGTGTACAAGATAGATTCATCCAAAAAGAGTCCCCCTCCAAAATATTATAGCGAATCATTTAAAATGATGGTAGTGTCAGAGGTGGAAAAGGGTTTTAGTAAGGACTCATTAAAACGCAAATATAATATAGGCGGAAAAACAACAGTCTTGGAATGGTGTCGTAAATATGGTAAATTGCATAATCCTGTTGTCAAGTATGAGGTTAAGTTGAAATCAGATGTCGATAAACAAATACAACTCAAGAGACGAGTAGCAGACTTAGAGCGAGCTTTATCGGACGCTCATTTAAAGATTTGTTCTCAAGATGTTTTAATAGACTTAGCAGAAAATAATTATAATATTGCTATACGAAAAAACTTTGGTGCCAAGCAATTGAAGTAATGAAATCAATAGATCCAGAAATATCTATAGATAAACTTACAGAATTGTTTGGCAAAACAAGGCAAGGATATTACTATAAACTAAAATATAATCACTTCATTGATATTGACTCAGATAAAATCGTAGAGTTAGTTAATGCGGAAAGAAAGTATATGCCAAAATTGGGTACAGTAAAGCTTTATCACAATCTTAAAAGCAAATTTATTTTAAATGAGATTAAGATAGGTAGAGACAAGTTAAACAATGTACTTTCGTGTTCAAATTTATTAATTGCAAGACACAAAAGATTTGCCAAAACAACAAACTCTAATCATAGAAATAAGAGATATAAGGACAAAGTCAAAGGTCTAGTAATAGATAGGTCAAATCAAGTTTGGGTTAGTGATATAACTTATGTTACATTGAAATCAGACTTTGCATATTTAAGTTTAATAACAGATGCATATTCAAAGAAAATATTAGGTTGATCTTCCCCTAATTCAGTGTACTCTTAGAAAAGAGATTAATTGTAATTATAGTACATAGTTTCGTATTGCATTGGCGTTAGATAATTCAAACTTGAATGAATTCTTTCTCTATTATAAAAAAGCTCAATATATTTAA
>JAPLFM010000034.1:0-4848 GCA_026390675.1 Candidatus Kapaibacterium sp.
CGATTGCCACCTTGGAAATCATGTGATTTTGTCAAACGTATCTCAACTTGCTGGTCATGTTACTTTAGGTGATTGGGTGATTCTTGGAGGTTTAGCCAAAGTAACTCAATTTTGTACAGTTGGAAAACATTCGATGATTGGAGCTGATGTTAAAATTGTAAAAGATGTTGCTCCTTATTGTTTAGTTGGAAGAAACCCTGCTCAAGTAGAAGGTATAAATAAAATTGGACTAAGACGTAGAGGATTTGAAAAAGATGTAATAGATGAAATTGAGAATTTCTTTGATGTTTTACTTTTTTCAGGTCTTAATAATAGAGATGGTATTGAAAAATTTATTAAAGGAAAGAATGTAGTTGTAGAAGTTGAAGAAGTTATTAATTTCATCAAGAATTCGACTAAAGGAATTCATAGGTAATTATTTCCTTTCTAATATTTTTAATAAAAAAAAGCTATTCAAATTTAATGAATAGCTTTTTTTATTTAGACATAAATCAATTCAACAAAAAAAATGATTAATTGTTGAGTTCATTTTTTTTTCGCCACTTAACATCAAAATATCCAGGTCTAGATTCGATTACTTGCTTAAGAAAATCATTGTCATAACCTACTCCTTTTGGAGTTCGACCATTATTTACATTTACATCGTTTATATATCCATCATTGTATTTTACAGTAATATATTTCCAAAGTTCTTTCCATCTTTCAGTAACTTGCTCAGATTGACTAACTGAATAATCTGTCAAATACATTATTGCCATTTTAGGATCTTGTTTATAAATATCTAAAGCAGTTTTCTCAATATAAGGTTGCATGGTTAAAAATTTATCTTCAAAATAGCTTTGAACTTTTTTAATGTCTTCTGAAATATATTTGTATTTTGAATATGATTTGTTAGCAACTAAATTAAAAACCCACCAAGCAGAATTCCAATCAAATTCACGAATTGATCCACCTACAAAGCATTTTGGAGCAACTCCAAGGCAAGAATATAAAGGAATATAACAAGATGTAGCAGCATCATCTACTCCATACCAAAGCACTCCAGCAATTTCTCTCGGCATATCACTTCGCATTTGTGCAATAAAAGAAAAAGCTGTCTGTTGAGTTGAAATTGGTCTTTCCCAAGCATATTTATTTACTGTGTCACCTTTCATTTTCCATTCAAGACCTTTCCATCTGTAAGGGCAACCATAAGGTCCAGCACCCAAACCTTTTGTCATATCATAAGGAGTACCCTCAAAATGATCTCGCATCCAATTTTGTAAATCTTTTACTGATATTTTTTTGTCAGGTTTAACAAATAATGGATAAGGTTCTGCACCTTCTACTGCTCTGAAGTAATCATCTTTTAAGTTTTGGTTTGGTGCAGCTAATGTATAAAATCTCCAAACTCTTCCTTCACAAAATAGAGCAGATTCAATATCAATTGGATTAAAAGTATCAGCAAAACTAAATTTACCTTTGTATTCCTTGTAGATTCCTTTTTTCTTTGTAAATTCAATTATATCCTTTGAATACATACAATTATCTGGATCATCAAAAAGTATTTCTCTAATTCTTGATTGGTTAGCATGAGCAGCAATATAACCATCAGGGATTCTTCGAGCTACATAATTAACTCCTTTTTTACCATTTCCTTTTCCTATTACATCCACTATCCATACTTCATTTGGATCTGCAATTGAAAAAGACTCACCTGAAGAAAAATAACCGTATTCAGAAGTCAATTCTTCAATTATTTTAATACCTTCTTTTGCAGTTTTAGCTCTTTGTAAAACCAAATACATTAAGCTACCATAATCTATTATACCTGTAGTATCTCTTAATGAATCCAAACCACCAAATGTAGTTTCACCTATAGAAACTTGCCATTCATTCATATTTCCAACTACTGAATATGTATGTTTTATTTGTTTGATTTTTCCAAGATATTTTCCTGAGTCCCAATCATTGATTATTAATAATTCACCCTCTGCCCAATCTTTAGCTGGAGTGAAGTGAAGTGGCTCCATAAACCCACCTGCATCAGCAGCATAAGTAATCATTGAAGAACCATTTATAGAAGCTCCTTTTGTAACTAAAAAATTAGTACATGCATTAGAATCCACTAAAGAGATACTAAATAGAAATAGAAGTGTTAAGATTTTATACATTTGCTCAAATATTATGTTTTGTAAAATTCAATTTAATCACAATTTTCTTAAATATCAAATAAAAAAAGGTCAGCTTCTAAAATGAAGCCGACCTTTAATTAATTTCAAATTATCAATACTTAATTATTTAGTAATTAATATCTGACCACTTTGATATTCTTTACCAAATTGAATTGTATAATTATAAACTCCAGAAGGTAAAGATTTAGCATTAAATTCTAAACTATGTTTACCTGCATCTAAGTTTCCATTATAAATATTAGTAATTAATCTTCCAGTATTATCTGAAATAAATACTTTAACTTTACCTTCAGAAGGAAGTTCAAAGTTAATATTAGCAAAATCTAAAGCTGGAGTAGGAGTTACAGAAGATCTAAAATCAGTTTGAATACCATCTTCAACTGAAGAAATATCTAATGTTTTAAACTTAAATATTGACGACCAAGGACCATCACCACCTTCATTCCAACCTCTAACTCTCCAATAATAAGTAGTAAGTGAAGTTAAACCATAAATTCTTCTTTCAGTACCCCAAGTGTTGTCATCATAAACAGTTGTAGCAAAATCTAATGCTTTAGATAATTGCCATTTATAACCACCATCTTGATTATTTGCATATTCTGCAGTACGTAAAACAGTTGTCCAATTAAACAACAAATCATTAAGTTTTACATTAATAGAATCATTTTTAGGAGCCAGTAATGTTGGTGTATCAGTAGGAGCAAACGCTGTTGTTCTAAACTGACGAGGTGTAGAATATTTAGTTTGTCCTGAATCATTTATCGCTGCAACTCTCCAATAAAATGTAGAATAATACTTAAGATTATTTACCTTATAAGTTGTATCAACAACGGTTGTACTATCAGCAATTAAAGTAGTAAATACATTACTTTCAGATAGCTGTACTCTATATTTTAAAGCTCTAGCTGATTTTTTCCATACTAATTTCCCATCAATAGCAAATTTCTTAGCATCAAAAGCTGGAACTAATAAAGTTGGTACTTCGGCTCCAATATTACCTGTAGTAAATTTAAAAGCTGGAGACCAAGGTGAACTACCATTTGGATCATTAGTTCTTACTTTCCAATAATAAGTAGTGCTTGGCAATAAACCACCTAATGTAACCTCGGTATTTTGAATACCACCTTTACTTGGCTCAATAGAATTAGCAAAAGTACTTGAATTTGAAAATAGTATATCATAAGATAATGCACCTTCAACAGCAGACCATTTGAATAAAGATGTCAAAGTAATTGTAGTTGAATTATTCGCAGGAGAAATCAAATTAGGATAGCCAATCAAAGTTGTAAAAGATCTAGATGCTGCCCATTCACTTGAACAAGTACCTAAGTTTTGTTTTACTCTCCAATAGTACACAGTACTATATTTGTTTAATATGATGTCTTTAGTTACATCAATCATTGTAGTATCAAGTAATTTATTTGTTGCAAAAGTAGGATCAGTTGAAACTTGAACATTGAAGTTTGTAATTTGTCCAACATTTGCCCAATTTAATGTAGTTTTAATTGGCATTCCAATAGAACCACTGGCTGGAGATTGTAAAATTGGAGATGCTATTGCTGTTACAAGACTTCTAGTTAAAGACCAATCTGAAAAATTGTTTGCATCAAGTGCTCTTACTCTCCAAAAGAAAGTAGTAGAAGCATTGTTTAATTGATATATAGCAGCAGACGAAGTATATGTTTGAGAATACAAAATAGTATTTACAAGAAAACTAATATTATTAGCAACTTGAAATTCATATCCACCAGCAGATGGTACGTCAGCCCAATCGAAAGAAGCAAGTAAAGGTACACATGTTGCTGCATTAGCTGGTAATGTCATTGTAGGACTTGGATACATAGTTTTGAAAGAGTAAGGAGCAGACCAGTTTGATGAACAAGTAGCGCCATTAGATTTTACTCTCCAATAATAATTTGAATTGTAATTGTTAAAAGTTCCACTATTAAAAGTATTTGAAGACAATGCACCAAAAGTACTTGAACTTGTAAAACTTGAATTACTAGCATATTCTAAATCGTAACTAGCAGCACCATTCATATTTGCCCAACTAATTGGAGTATTTAAAGCAACTCCAATTGCTCCATTGGCAGGAGAACTTGCCGAAGCTATACCAACAATTGTTGCGAAAGTACTTGAATTTGTCCAATCAGTAGTACATCCTGAGTTAAAAGATGCAGATGCTCTCCAATAATAAGTTGTGAAATTACTCGCTAAAGTAACAGCACCAAAAGTATTTGAGAAGGTTAATGATTGAGTTGCTGTTGAGCTATAGTCAGATACATTAGAGACTTGTACTCTATATAAGCTAGCACTTACAACTGGAGACCAAGTAAAAGTTGATGATAAAGGTACACAAGAAACACTAACAGGTGATGCCAATGTAGGAGGATCTTTTTTAGTAACAAAGCTATTTGAATTAGTCCAATAAGGGCTATTTTGGTCACCAATTATATTTGTTCCTATTCTCCACCAATATGTAGTATTTACTGCAAGGTTATTCGAAGTAAATGAAAGTGAGTTTGTAGAAATATTTTCAATTAAAGTTAATGTGTTCGAAAAAGAGCTTGAAGGAGATACTTGAATCGTATAGTTAGAAACATTTGCACTTACTTGATCCCAAGAAAAAACTGTTGGTTGAACTACACAAGCATCATCACTAGGAGGTGTTCTC
>JAPLFM010000034.1:4895-5766 GCA_026390675.1 Candidatus Kapaibacterium sp.
CAACTGTTATCATCATCAAGCTAAATAACAAAAAGTATTTGATTTGCTTGAGTTTGTTAATTATTTTGGACATAAGTGCTCCTAAGTATATAAGTTTTAAGAATTAATAATTTTCATTTAATACAAAGTTAATTATAAATAACCAATTTTTTTACAAAAGATTACATAAATTTAATTATTTGGTAGTTTTTTTTCAACATTTAATAATAATTTATTATTAAATTAAAAAAACAAAACAAACTTTTTCTGTTTTTGTATTTTTTCACTATTAGATAGACACTTCAAACTAAAAAACGTCTCACAAAAAGTAAAAATTTTTAGAAATATTTAAATATATTTGTGAAACTATGAATTTTTTGTAACTTTTTTACATGTAAAGTGTTTATTCTAAAATATGATAAAGCATATTTTTTAATTAATTTAAGGGTTTTATGAAATTCAGCAAACTAATACTTACAATTGCACTAATTTTTGCAATTACATTAAATTCCTGTAAAAAGGATGATTCTGTTATAGATCCTGTTGAACAAGTGGGGGACAGCAATATTTCTGGTATTGTAAAGGATGCAAGTGGAGTTTTACTATCAGGTGTTTCAGTTTCGGTAGGTACAAATTCTACTATTACAGATGCTAATGGAAAATACACTTTAATAAAAGTTGCCAAAGGTGACAATATTAAAGTTAATTATACTAAAATGGGTTATGTTTCTACTCAAAAGCTAACTAAAACTGTTGATAATAAGACATTTTATTTAAATGCATCATTATCTTTGATTAATAAAACATCAACTATTTCAATAGCTGGTGGAACAATTGATTTTAATGGAGCTACTGTATCATTCCCTGCAAACGCTTTTGTTGATTCAAAAGG
>JAPLFM010000034.1:5785-11268 GCA_026390675.1 Candidatus Kapaibacterium sp.
AAAAGGAGTTACAGTATCAAGTAATGTAACTGTAAATGCTACTTATTTTGATCCAACTTCAAAACAATTTAACAATATGTTCCCTGGTAATTTTGAAGGTAAAAGACTTGATGGTACATCTACTATAATTGAATCATTTGGTTTTATAGATGTAGAATTGACTGTTGGAAATGAAAAAGTAAATTTAGCACCAGGTAAAGAAGCTACAATTACTGTTTCCTTACCAGCTGCTATTATAGGAAAAGCTCCTGCAAGTATTCCTCTTTGGTATTATGATAAAGCTCAAGGAACATGGATTGAGGAAGGAGCTGCTACAAAAACAGGAACTAATTATGTTGGTAAAGTGACTCACTTTACTTCTTGGAATTGTGATCAACCTCAACGAACTTCATTTGTTGAAGGAAAAGTAGTTGATAAAAATGGTGTATCGCTTCCTAATGCTAAAGTAGTTTCAACTGGTGTTGATTATACTGGGAATTCTTATGCATATACTGATGAAACTGGACATTATAAACTTAAAGTGAAAGAAAGTGGTAAAGCTAAAATATATGCGGCAATGAGTGGATTTGAAAGTCTTGGGCTAGATATTAATACATTACCTGTAAATCAAACTTTAACAATCGGTGATTTGGTTGTTACTTTAGAAGTTGTTGTAAAAAATGGCTGGTATAATCAAATTTCTAAATCAACATCAATTTTACAAGGTGTTTATTTTATTAATGAAAATGAAGGCTGGGCTACAGCTGGAGCAAGTATTTTGCATACTTTAGATGGTGGCTCTTCTTGGACTAATATTTATACTTCAAATATTCCAAACACTAAAGAGAGTTTTAAAAGTATTTATTTTCAAAACAATTTAATAGGTTGGGCAACTGGTTATAACGTTAGTAAAACTACAGACGGTGGCTTGTCTTGGACAATAGTTATACCAAATCTATATAATTCAAGTATTAAGTTTTTAGATGTTAATATTGGTTATGTTATGGGTAATTCAATTTATAAAACTACAGATGCAGGTAGTACTTGGAATAAAATTGCAATTGATTCAAAAGACAGTAATGGTTTGAGTGATAGTTCTTATGTGATGGGTGGAGTTGCTATTGATAAAAACAATCTTTTAGTTTTTGCATATAATAAATACTTTAAGTCATCAGATGGTGGCTTAACATGGAACAACTACAAAATACCAAAACCAAGTCAGAGAGAAGGTAATTCTATGACATTTGTTGATTTAAACAATGGATTTTATGGAGATTACACAGGAATTTCTAAAACAACTGATGGCGGAATAACTTGGAATAATGTTTGGGCTACAAATCAACAAAAGAGTATTCAAAACATACAATTTATTAGTAATATGATTGGCTGGGCAGTTGGAGCAGGTGGAACAGTTCTTTATACAAATGATGGAGGCAATACTTGGATTACTCAAAAATCAGGAATATCTGGAAGTTTGTATTCAGTCTTTTTTATAAATGCTATTAGAGGCTGGGCAGTTGGCGATGCTGGAGTGATTATTCATACAGATACTGGTGGTATCGAATAATTGAAATTATGTGTTATACAAAAAAAGCTGCCTTTTTTTAAGGCAGCTTTTTTTTTTACTTAATTTTATTAAACGAACTAAAATCTTTTTCTTTAATAAGTTTGTTTATTTTGTCAATAAATTCTTCAGTACCAGTCTTTGGCATATTAGTATTGTAAATTTCAATAAATGGATCACCTTTCATTATCATTTTAATCATTTCATCTCTTGCAGGTGCTTGAGATAATTTTGAATATGTTTCCATAGTAATCTGTAAATAGCTTGTATTTTTGTTTATACCAATGTTGTCTAAGAAAAAACCGTCTTCTAAAGCTGTTGGCAAACTTCCTCCATTAGATTTTATATCTGTTGGCGCTCTATAGCTTTGAACTTCCTTTTTAGTTGAATCTAATTGAACTGGAACTTTATCCAAAAATTCAGGTTTAACTCTATAAATAATAGCTGGATTTCTTACCAATACTTTATCCTTGTGATTACAACTACTGCAACCTTGAAAAAGAAACAAACCAAATAAAAACAAAATTGTTCTTTTCATTTTTTATCTTGAAATAATAAATTTGTCAATAGTCTTAGAATCATTATTTTGTAACAAATAAGTTCCATTAGCTATATCACTAATATTTACATTGATTTCTTTTTTGCCTTTTGCATTGATTTTTAAAACAATACTTCCTTTTGTATCAGCTAATACCAAATCATCTAAACCTAAAGTATTTGAAATAGTAATAAAATCTTTTGCAGGATTTGGTTTAATTGAAATTCTATTTATATCTTCATCTACATCACTTGAAGTAACTACTTTCATTTTTACTTCAAGGCTATAATTTCCAAGCTTACCTTTACTCATTGGTACACCTTTTACCAAAATAGTATCAGTTCCATTCATTGTAAAAGTTGGAATTTTACCAGTATATACACTAGATTGTTCGCCATTTAAAAGGTAATTTGCACCAGCATCTAAAGTAAATGTATTTGGTCCATTTGGATTTTGGCTATCATAAATACTAATATCTACTTCTACTTGATTTTTGCCTGTATAGTCAGTTACAAATTGAAAATAATCAATATCTGAAGCAGTATGTATAGTTAAAGAGTCGTTTCTAAAAGTAGCTTTGTCGTTATTCAAAGTTAGTTTTATATTTGTAGGAGTAGTCTTTAAATCATTTGGTTCGTATTTATCTGCTTTTATTGGTGCTGCTTCCAAAGCTATAGAAAATGGATTTGAAAAAGTTCCTGCTTTTATTAAATTCCAATTAGTTTTACCTTTAGGTCTATCATAAGCTACTATTAAATATGATCCTAAACTAACATTCAAAGCTGGAATGTTAAAAACTATATCTTTAGAAGTTCCCTTAGCAATTTGAATATTTGGAAGCGTAGTTAACTCTTGAATCCAAGCAGAACCAGTTGCATTAAATAAATGTAATGAAAAATCTCCATCAAAATCTACTTTGTCATTGTTTTTAATGTTTGTTGAAATTGTAGTAGCAGTATTAACATACATTTTATCGCCTGCTGGTTTGATAGCAGAATTTAATACAATTGGATTGTCGTATGAAACAATTGATATCTGTGCAGTAAAAGGATATGTAGTATTAGCATTACTTAATATTTGAGCCCAGCTTGTAGTTTCAGTTTTGCTTACAAATACAATTATATACGAACCAGGTTTTAATGAAACTCCTTTGCTACTAAAAGTAATTCCGCCAACACCAAAAGTTTTTGTAGGGTTTAAAGTTTTTACAATACTTGTATCGATTACATCTTGAATTTGAACACTTTGCCCTTGAACTACTCCTATAAATGCACCTAAAGTTCCTTTAAAAACACCACTACCATTATTTATAAAATTAGTGTTAACAGTAAATGGTTGTCCCTCTAAAATCGGATTTGGATCAACAACAATATCTCCAGCCATTTCTAATTTGTATGCTCCAGGAGCCGGTCCAGACCCTCCTTCAATTCCAATTACAGCAGAATGGCCAAAGTTAAAGCCACCGCCGCCACCACCAATTCCAAGACCTGGAGGGTTCATAGCATTTAAAGCAAAATATCCATTGCTTTGACCACCCCAACCCCAGTTTATATGAAATAATCCAGAGTTGTCATAACCATCTATAACCCAAGCATGCCCCCCAGCAGAACCATAACCTTGATAGTAAACAGGTCTTTGCTGAGTTATTTCAGCTTTAATCATATCATTCCAAACACTTGTTGAATAATCTTTTTTATCAACAAACCTAGTAGAACCACCGTAACCAAAATAATTTACAAAGGCGTCAGATACTAAAGTATTTCCTTGAGAACCACTTGAATTGGAACTGTAATCCATATCAACTGCTACTCCACAATGATACATTAGAGTTGCGACTGCTGAATTTGGACCTTGAACATCATCAAGCATTCCTGTCCAATTATAAGTTGTTGTTCCAAAGTTTGCTGTAACATTACCAATAGATTTGTGATTATAAGTATGAGAACCAGCACCTTTTGTAGGATAATTCCAAAACTTCATAATTTGTGACATAGCAGTAGCTACACAACCTGCAACTGATTTTTGACCAGATGATGGGTCAACAGGACATTTGTCATTGTAATACGGTGCTTGATTCCAAGTAGTGCTCAATAATGGATTTACTTGTCCAGCAGCGGTACTATTAAACTTGTTGTTTAGAATATTATCCCAAGATTCGGATTTAGGATTCGAATTATTAGATTTTATAAATCTTATTTGTTCTTTATAGCTTTCAAGCATCCATTTTAATTGAGAAGGCATATCTTTTAAATCAATATTACTTTCTTCAGAATATGCTAAGATTGCTTCAGCTTTGTCATCTGCTGACATAATTACAAAACCTTTTTTACCAATTTTGAATATGTACAAATCAGGAGATGTTACAACTGATTGAATATCATTTAGTTTATTCAAATCAATTTCAACCGGGTAGGTAATCAATATATCATTAGAAACATTATTCTTTGATAACAAGAATTTTTTTAATACAATTTGTACTTGATTAGTATTTAAAGGTGCAGAAGTTAATACATTGCTTGAAAGCAATATTATGATCAAAAACAAGAACAACTTTTTAAAGTTATTAAACATAAAAAACCCATATTTAAATTATAAAATTATTATTAACAAATTCATCAAGCAATTAATAAAAGAAACTATTTTGAAACAATAAATTTTTCTAATTCACTACCATTATTGCTTTTCAAAAAGTAAACACCATTAGAAAGTTCTCCAATGTCAATTCTGACTTGACTCTCATTCAATTTAATATCAATCGATTTAACAAATAAACCTTTACTATCAATGATTATTAACTTATTATCATTAAATTTATTGCTAAAATTTATAAAATCTTTTGCAGGATTTGGAGATAAATTATTAATTAATAGTTCTTCTTCTACACCTGTTGTTTTTACTTTACGCATCATTTGAAATGAAACAGCATAAGTACCAAGTAAGCCTTGAAAAAGTGGACTAACTTTGTAGTTCAATATATCATCAGCTTTTAATTTAATTTCAGGAGTAATATCATCAAAAACTGTATCAGCATAAACTCCATTAAGTTCGTAAGAAATAGATGCATCTAAAGCATATGTTTTTGCTGCATTTGGATAATAAAAATCATAAACTATAGCTTTCACATAATAATCGTATGTTTTATCACTAGGAATTTTAATAGAAAAATAATCTACATCTTTGGATACATGAATATTTAAATTGTCTTTAAATACCGGAGTACTATAAACATCATTTGAATTTAGAATAATATTTATAACAGTCCTAGTAGTTTTAGTATTATTTTGCTCTAAAGCATCAGCTGCCATTGGTGCTGATGTAACTTTTATTGGAATTGGATTTTTAAAAGTGTTAGCACTTACAAGTGTATATTCTTTTGCATCATTTGATTTACTCCAAGCTGCA
>JAPLFM010000008.1:0-1176 GCA_026390675.1 Candidatus Kapaibacterium sp.
ATACTGGAAGTAAGCAATATTTTATTATGAGTAGAGTCAATACCTAAGTATTGTAATGAAAATCGAATTTTCCTAAATTCTTCTGCAATAAAACTTCGTTTTCCAGCCTCAATCAACAACTGTTTTTTTGACTTATTATATCCCAATTCTCCAATGATTGGAATGGAAGTGAGCGCTTCAATTTCATTCCGGTAAAGTATAGTTGGACTAAATGTCTCCATCGTATTTACTAAAGCAATGGGCAATCCAAAAGTTGCAATAATAATTGCAGCAAGAATAATCAGTTTATTGGGACTAACAGGGGAATTGGAGGATTGTGCATAATTTACAACCCTAGTATCTGATAAATTAGAAGCGTAGGACAACTCACTTTCCTCTCTTTTTTGAAGTAAGAAGGAATAAATTCCACTTTTAATATTTTGATCCCTACTAATTTCAAGTAACTGCCTTTCTTTAACTGGAATGGAATGCAACATGTTGCTATAACGACTATTGGTAGCGGCTAAATATTTTTTATTGGCCTCCAAATTATTTCGTTGGCTTTGAATATTATCGATAATATTTGGCTTTATTTTATTGATTTGATCAGTTACAGAAACCAGTAAAGGATTATTTTCAGCAACCGTCTTTTTGAGTTTTTCACGCTCCAATTCAGCTATATTTAAACTATTTAATAATTGTGACAAAGTTGGATCACTAACGCCTAGCGTGGAAGGTGAAATGCCCACATTGCTATTATTAGTCTGGATATGATTCTCTAGCTGGTTAATTACAGATAACTGCATATTAACATCACTTAATTTCTGATCATTTGCACTTACATTTTGTAAAAACAGTTGCCCTTGGGTACTAATATCAACCGCCTCACTCCCTGCCTTATATTGCTGAATCTTTTGTTCAATTGTATTAAGTTCACCGCCCACTATATTTAACCTTTCTTCAATTAGTGAGAGCGTTTTTTTTGCCAATGCATTTTTTTCAATAATAGCTTCATTATTATATGCTACAATGAGTTCATTCAATACATCTTCTGCTAAATTTGTTTTATAATCCCTATAACTTAAATTGATAACGCTGGACAATTTATTTGAAGCTGTCACTTTCAGATTTCCCAATAAATCTTCGGCTGCTTCTTTAACTTCAAGAAGATTAAAATAATATGGGTATTGGTTATTG
>JAPLFM010000008.1:1213-2479 GCA_026390675.1 Candidatus Kapaibacterium sp.
AATTTAAATTTCCCATAAATAGTAGTAATCCATTCATTGATCGGCCCAATTGGCTGATTGTTTATATATACAATACCACTCAAGGAGTCATATTTCAAGTATAATTTTCCCTTAAACTTTTGAACTAAACTGGGATTAAACGCCTCTATAGTGAGAGGCGCTTCCTGGTAAGCCGATAAGGAATTAAATTTACTTTCCTGAAATACGGGTGCATATAAATGTAATTTTTTGACAACATTATCTACCAGTGGCCTAGATTGAAGCACCTCGATTTCATTTTCAATAATTTTTTTTGCATTGATCATATTTAGGGACTCCATCAATTTGGAATCATCATTTCCTTTTTTTTCATCCTTAATAATTAGAGAAGCCGTTGCTTCATATTTTGGGGAGGCATAAAGTATATATACATATGCAAGGCAAGATGAAAATAGCAGAAAAAGGAGAAATATCGGCCAATATGCCAGATACTTATTCATCATTTTAACAAAAAGACTTTCTTCTTTTTGAGCTGGAAGTTTACGCGTATTTTTTTCCATATTATTTTATAATTCTGTCTAAAACAACTGGAACCAATTGACGTCCACGCCCAACACTAGCCACTTTATCCTTATTGGGTTCAACATATACTACATCATTAGGAAGCAAATAGTAATAAGGTGATGTAAGGAAATCTTTTGAATTAAGGTCAACATGTTTCACCTTCTTATTACCTTGCGTTTCCCTTATCACTAAAACATTGTCTTTTTTACCATAAATTGTAATATCACCTGCAAGACCGAGTGCTTTTAATAGGGATATCTTTTCATTTGGAACGTTAATTACAGTTGGATGACCCACTTCGCCAATAACGGTTACCTCAAAATTGAGATGCCGTATGTTTACAATTGGGTCTATAAGTAATTTCTTATCCAATACCATTTGGGTGATATTGTTTTTTAGCTGATTTTTTGAAAGACCAGCAGCTTGAATATTTCCTAGAATAGGCAATTGAACAAACCCTTCCGAATTAACCAAATAACCCGAAGACTGTGAATTATTGCCTACGGATGAAGTAGAACTGATAACCAAATTATTAGTAGTATTAAATAACGCGGAGGCGTCAGGATTAAGACTAGTAATGGCAATACTTAGTATGTCATTATTCTGAATTAAATTATCAGCTTCAACAGGCATTTGTAAATAGCTGGAATCGATAGCGTTGTTAAGATATACTGAATTCTTAGTGCTGATACAAGAAGAAAAAAACAAAATCAATTGAAATAA
>JAPLFM010000272.1 GCA_026390675.1 Candidatus Kapaibacterium sp.
TTATTAGTATATGGAGAATATGGGAATATATTAAGCTCATCTGATAAAGGAGAAAATTGGAATCAAAAATCAATAGGAGATTCTATAAATATTGTTAAATTAATACCAACAAGTAATAAACTTGTTGGTATTTCATCTAATTACATCATTTCTTCAAATATTAATGGAAATGAATGGTATTTAAAAGAGTTTAACAATTCTCAACTTATTGACATTGTATTTGAAAATGAGTTTATATTTGTTTTAACCAAAGAAAATTTAATTAAATATGATTTGGATTTAAATCAAAAAGATGTAATAGCATTAGATGCAATTAATGGAACCCCACTAAAAATACAAATAAATACGAACTATGTTTATATAATTTGTAATTCTTATAATGTATTAGAAATAAATTTAAATAATAATTATACTAACGTTTATAAAAATCAAAAGATTTCTAATAAATTAAGTTATGCTAATAATCTACAATACTTAAATAATCATTTATACTTTGTAAATTTAGATACTATAATAGATTATAATTTGAAAACCTTGGATATAACTAAATTAGGGAAAGCTAAAGCAATTACAAATTTTAAAAATACTATTTATACAATTAATAGCGAATCTTTTAGTAACAAACCTCCAACTATATATTATTCAAAAATTGAATCTCAGAAAATAGTAATTATATCTGAACAAAAAATTGATAGAGTAGTAGATACGATGAATTTTAACAATCTATATTTTCTAGATACAAATAATGTAGTTGCAATCGGCAATGCTAAATTGATTTACAAATCTAAAAATTTAGGTCTAAACTGGGAACTTAAATCATTTAAAGGAAATTTGTATTTTAGAAGTAGTTATTTCTCAAATAATACAATTTATATTACAACTAAAGGACTTATAACATATAAATCTAAAGACTATGGTATTACTTGGTTACCTCAAAAATTTATAGATTCAACAATTTATAATTATAAAAAAATAGATCCAAAGCTTTCTTATTTTGATAGTTTGGGAAATGGAATTATTTGGTCAACAGATCAACAAATAAATATAGCTATAACAAGTGATAAAGCAGAAACTTTTAACTACAAATATATTGATTCATTAAGTTATTATTGCTCAAATTTGCCAAATTTTGCAAAATATAAAAATGAGCTTATTCTAAACTTCTTAACTATTATTCCATTTAAAAGCAATTACGTTCAACTATTATTTGATTTTGATAATAAATTTAATTTAGTTCATCAATTTGTTTTAGATTCATTTAATTTTGAAAGGACTTTTAATGTTGGAAATGAGCTATTTGGTTTAGTTGAAAATAAATATGATACAAAGTCATTCAATGGAAAGGATTCAAGTTATTACTCATATTATTTATTTAAAGCTTCAGATAAAAGTATTGAAAAGTGGTATTATTTTGACAGTATAAACACAATTAAGAGTATGGGTACAAATTTTAAAATAGAAGACAACAAATTATTTTTTTTATTAGGTTTTGGAAAAGGTACTAAATTATATTATGATTCACTTGGTAAATTAGATATAAGTAAAACAGAGATTGGATACGAATTAGATTCACTTGCTGTTTATGATTTCAACTTACGTCAATACAAAATAATATTAGGTGCAACTGAATATATCTCACCATATTATGCGAAAATAAACGACATTTATTACTTTCAAGGTGATACAAACTATTATATGTCTAATAATATTTTTGATAAAAGTTCTTGGATTAAAAGAAAGAATATAAAATACAAATTATATCAGAATACCAAAATAAATGGTAATTTAACTTCAATATCAAATTTAGGGTTTTGTTTTATACATCCAAACAGTAATTTTAAAAATGAAGTAATAGAATCTCAAACCGAAGACTTAACCTATTTCTACTCCTATCCACCTTTCCCTATTCCAGCAAGAAATGAGCTTAAATCATTAATTTATTGGGATATGAGCTATAATATTGACGATTCCGATATTGGTGTTTATGATATTTATGGAAACAAAGTAGCTGATAAAGAAAAAATAAGTATTAACAAACTAAACGCTTATTCTGGTTATCTTACTTGGGATTGTTCAGGTTTAGCCACTGGTGTTTATATGATTCAAATCAAGCATGGCACTAATACACATAATATTAGAGCTATGGTGGTGAGGTAATTATGAATTATGAAAAAAACGAATCAAATAAAATGAAAGATATTAAAAAAATAAGAACTGTACTCTTAGATGATGCTCCATTTATTAATGATTCATTTGAAATATTACTAGGTTACTCTTTTCCATTTATTGAAGTAGTAGGTAAAGCAGAATCAGTAAAAGATGGAAGATGGAATTAAGGTAATCAAAGAAACATCACCTGATCTAGTTTTTTTAGATATTAAATTCAAAGATGGGATTGAAATATATTCGACAATTACAAGTGATTGTTGTGTTGAAATTGAAAGCTCTTGGTATGCTGATCCAACAGGAATGAGCGTAGAATTTGAACAAATGAACTCTTCGGGAAATTATGTTTATGTAGGTTCTTCAGGATTACCAGCAAAACATAAATTTTGCCCAAATCCTGGGGAAACTGTTGTTAGATATAGATTAAAATGGTTCAATTTAGAACATAAACCTGCATGTCACGATGAAGTATTTCAAGAAGGTGTTGATATGTTTACACGCACATTTGATTTAAGCTGTTGTGGATGTCCTACAAATATAAATGACTGGCTTGTTGTTTCATCTAAAAAAAGTAATATATGTCCTGATAATGGTTGTAGTTATGACTATAATCTTACAATTCCTGAAAGCTATAACTGTTTTACTAGTTACAAATTAGATAATGGACAAACTACTAATATCACAAATAAAGTTATTACTGGTAATGGTTGTATTCCAGCTAATTCTTCAAAATCCATTAAATTTAAGCTTTTAAAAGCAAATGGTGACTCTTGTGTTATCAGCAAAGATGTAACTTGTGCAGCAAAAAGAGATTCTAACGCACTTCCAACACCTTGTATGCCAGATTGTTTCAATATACCATGGACTATAACAAGAGAATTTAAGATTGTAAATGGGTGTCAAGGTTATGTAATTTATGCATATAGAAATGCTTGTGGTAGCCAAGATTTGGAAATTATTAAAATGGAATATGATCCAAATTGTTTGAACAACAGTACAGTTGAGTCAATTTACAAAAATTTACTTTATAAAATCATTAAAAATAATAATATGGGTTTTGAACCACTTGAATCAGGTTGTGCAACAACTTGGAGAATAATTCAAAGTGCTTGTTATTCTTATTATTATTTATATACTATAACTGCACCAAATCCTTATGGACCTGATGCTGATGATTGTTGCAAAAAAACTATAGTAAAAAATGCAAATGGAAATTGGGTTGTAACTGATACTTGGTCATCACAAGATCCAGACTGTGCAACAGCAGGCTGTTTTGATACTTGTAATGATACATATTACAAAAAATCTATTTTTGAAAAAGATAACAAGAGTAATTTAGACTATAAGTTAACTTTAAATTCAAACTCTAGTAATGACTTAATAGATGTTATCATAAATTTTGAATATAAAGGTAGTATGAATTTAATTGTTTCTGATTTAAATGGTAATCTAATATTAGATTCTAAATTTGAAAATCCTAAATCAAATTCATTATTAATCAGCATAGGAAAGTCAATACAAAGTGGTGTTTATCTATATAAATTAATACTTGATGATGGTAAAATACTAAGTGGAAAATTTGTTAAAACTAATTAATGTTAAATTTTTATAAATTATGAAAAATTATTTAAATATAAATTTCAAACTAATACTTATTTTAAGTATTAGTTTGATTGTTAATCATTATAATCTATTTTCTCAATATCAAGATTCTTGTTTAGGTAAGGGCTTTCTTAGATTCCATGACTCAACACTTATACAACATTTCAAACTTTTTCATCCATATAGTGGTGTTGAAGTTGATACAGAAAAAGTTCGAATTCGATTCACAGATTTTACGTCTAAAGGTGAACAAATAATCATTGGAGATTATGGTTTAATTGAAGGAAATACTATAAAAAACAATATTGTTTTAATTAAAAAAGGAGGTAGATGGGTAACATTTTTAAATGATTCAATGAAAATAAGAAATGATTCAATTTTTAAGAGCTACTCTCAAAGAAGAATTACGGATTACAAAGTTGTTGATAATTATATATATGTTTTATGTGGTGGTTTAGGAATGTTATATGTAGATACTGTAAATGGTAAAAATGGCGATATGACTTTAAATAAAGCATACATATTTAGAATAAATACAAATGATATTAAAGATATCAAACAAGTTTTCTTGACTGAAAATTATTATGCAGAAAGTTTATTTTGTTTATCAAATGGTAATATTATAGTTAAAGCATATAATAAAATATACACTTATACTCAGGATTTAAGTCAATTAATTAAAATTAAAAACGGAGCTCCAAATGAAATAAAAGACTATTTTCTATTGCAGTATTTCCCAATCACTCAAGATTCAATTTACTTTTTGTATTGTTCCTCCAATAATGCAAATAACAAAGATAATGATTATAGATTATATTTTTCATCAAATGGTGCTAATACATTTTCAAGAATTAATTTACCAATAAATAGTACTGGAGGATTAAATTTTAAGAATTCAAAAGATGGATATTTTAGTATAATAATAACTGATAGCACAAAAAGACTATACGCTAAAATTTTTAAGACTATTGATGGTGGATTAAATTGGACTTTATTTACTAATATTAAAACAAGTAAAATAATTTTTGAGAATTGGGACCAACAAATACCTGCAAATTTAAAATTTTATAATAAAAACAGAACAATGATTTTACAAAGCTACTATAATGAAATAGATATTTCTAATGATTATGGTGTTAATTGGGATCAGATTATCCCAGATAGTGGTTCTTGCAAAAGTCATGAAAAACCACTTGAATATAATTTAGAAACCTTTAACTTAGCTTATTATAATAATACTATGTATATCCCAAATGTTGATGATTACAATTATACATATTTCACTTACACCAACCCAACATTACTTGATGTTTCTGATGAAGAAAACAATTTGATTTATGATTTAAGTACCTCAAAACTCTTAGTTACAGGTGATTATTTTTACTTAAATGATTTTAAAGATAAACTTGAAAATACAAACTATGAAATATATAATTTAACTGGTGAAATCTTGAATTGCCAAAAATATGAGAATAATAAAATTGATATATCGTTTTTAAATAGTGGCACCTATATTTTAAGAATAGAAAACAAAACATTCATTTTTATTAAAGCTGAATAGTTTTGAGTAATGAAAGTTAGGCAATTATGAATTATGAATTATAAAAAAAACGAATTAAATAAAATGAAAGATATTAAAAAAATAAGAACTGTACTCTTAGATGATGCTCCATTTATTAATGATTCATTTGAAATATTACTAGGTTACTCTTTTCCATTTATTGAAGTAGTAGGTAAAGCAGAATCAGTAAAAGATGGATGGAATTAAGGTAATCAAAGAAACATCACCTGATCTAGTTTTTTTAGATATTAAATTCAAAGATGGGATTGGATTTGATATTATTAAAAACACTTCAGGATTAGATTACAGAGTAATTGTTATTTCTGGTCATCCTAATTTTGGTCCAGAAGCATTAACATTTTCAGTTTTACATTATCTCAATAAACCACCTGAGTTAGAAATTATAAAAGAAGCAATAAAGAGATTTGTTGATGATAGAGAAGATAGAGAATTAAAAGAGGAAATCAGATTATTTAAAGAAAACAAGTCTGTAACTAATGATAGAATCTTATTTCGAACCAAATCAGGAGAAAAATTTTATAATTATTGCGACATTGTCCGTTTTGAAGCAAATGGTTCTTATACAGATATTTATTTTAATTTAGATAAGAAAGTAACTGTTTGCGAATCATTAAAAGAAATTTCATTGAAACTCAATTCAAATCATTTCATTCGTATTCATAAGTCTCATATAACCAATGTTCATTATATTTTAGATTCTGATTTTGGTAGCTTGCCAAATATTATTCTAAAAAACAAAAAGTTACTACCAATTGGCAAATCATTTAAAGATTTATTAAGAAAACACATCTTACAAAATTGAATTAAACATTTCACCTACATACATTATAAATTAAAAAATATAATTTCCACTAAGATAAATAAATACCTGATAAGAATTTAAAATCAATACTAATCGAATTTTATTCAACCATTACTAAATTATCTTTAACAATTTTTTTTGTTATATATTCATATCTAATGAATAAGGCAATTGAAACTAAAGATAAACCAATTAAATATCCATACCAAACACCTGCAGCCCCCCATTGCAATTTTATTCCTAAGTAATAGCAAAGTGGGATTGTAATAAACCAGTAATTTATTGTAGTAATTATAGTTGGGATTTTGACATCTTCCACACCTCTCAATGTACCAAGTCCAATAGCCTGAATACCATCAGCCAATTGAAAAAATGCAGCAATAATTAACAATTTTACAGCAATAACAATTACTATTTCCTCTTTAACGTAAAAACTTGCAAGTTGGTGACCAAAAAGGAAAAATATAATTGCTGTAAAGCTCATAAAAGCGATAACCATTATAAAAGCAGAATTACCAGCAACTTTCATATCTCTAAAACTCTTTTTACCTATAAAATTACTCATTCGAATAGTTGCAGCAGAAGCTAAACCTGTAGCAATCATAAATGTAACAGAAGCAACAGTAATAGCTATTTGGTGTGCAGCTAGCTCTATTGCACCCACCCAACCAATAATAAAAGCACCTGAAGCGAATGCTGCAACTTCTAAAACATATTGCAAACCAATAGGAACTCCAACATTTAAAACTTCTTTAATGTGTTTGATATTAAACTTTCTTCTACTCCAACCTTTTAAATACTGTTTGAGATTTTTGTTATAAAGAAAAAGTAAAATCATTGAAATAGCCATACAAATCCTTGCTATTAAAGTAGCCCATCCTGCACCTTCAATTTCTAATCTGGGGAAACCGAAATTTCCATAAATTAGTAAATAGTTAATAACAACATTTAGCAAATTACAGGTAATCAATATTATCATACCTGGTTTAGTAAGTGATAATGCATCGGTAAATTGTTTAAATGATAGAAATATCATGTAAGGTATCATTGATGCTGCAATTATTCTAAAGAATGGTACCGCATATTTGACAACTCTTTTATCTTGTCCAAAACTATCAAAATAAAATGAAGCAATAATTAGCAAAATAGTAATAATAATTGCAGTAATTATATTAACAAGCAGACCACTTTTCAAAATACTTTTGCATTTTTCAATATCTCCTCCACCAAATGCTTTTCCAACAATTGGAGTAACTCCCATAGCCAAGCCAATACCGAAAATAAATATTACAAAAAACACAGCATTGGCGAATGAGCAAGCTGCAAGCTGAATACTATTGATTTGACCAACCATTGTATTATCAGCAATTGTAGCCATCATGTGACCCAATTGTCCTAAGATTACAGGCCAGGCTACTTTTAAGTTTTCTTTGTAATGCGCTTTGTATTCTTTGCTAAACATAATTTCTTGTAACTTGTAAAAATCAATTTGCTATGAACGTTAAAGAACAACTAATATTAATTTAAAGTGATTATTTATAAAATTAAATAAAAATCAAAATATTACTTGCATATTATTATTTCATCAATTATATTGCAATATAAATAATGACCAACAGTCAGAAAAGAGAAAAATGGGAATATCAGAAAGAAAATTAAGAGAAAAGGAATCAAGGAAAAATAATATACTTGATTCGGCTGAAAAATTATTTTTTAGCAAAGGGTATCGAGATACTACAATGGATGATATTGCATCTTCTGCTGAGCTGAGCAAGGGTACGCTTTACCTGTATTTCAAGAGTAAAGATGAAGTTTATTTCGGTATAGCTTTGCGAGCTATTGTGAAACTTTCTTCAATGTTTCGCGTAGCATTTATATCAAGTAATTTTGGTTTTATAAAATTAAATGAAATAGGTAGAGCACACTATAAGTTTATGATGGAATATTCAGACTACCATAAAGTTTTGAGTTCACTTTCAAGCATTGATATAGATTTGACTATAGCAAGTGATATTTTAATGCAAATAGGCATTAACAATGATTTGATTGCTAAAACTATGACTGACAGCATTCTTATTGGAATGCAAGATGGAAGCATTAGACCAGATATTAATGCTGAAAAATTGTGTTACTTACTTCAAGCTGAAAGCAACGGAGTATTTGATATGATACAACAAGTTAAATGTTTGCCAAAAGAATACCAAAAGTTTGACCCTGAGGAACTTTTCACAACATTTTTAGAATCTGCTTTTTATTATATGAAAAATCCAAACTTTAATTATGAAGAGATTGGATTAAAATTGAATTAAATATTTTTTTAAAGTTAAATGACTAATAGTCAGTATATTAATTGGAGTGCAATTGTGATGAACAAGTTTTATGTTTTCTTACTTACAGTATTTACATTTGTAAATTTATATTCGGAAGAATCAGTTTCACCAAAACAAATAATAAAAGGTGAGATTTTAAATTTACAAACGCAACAGAAAGTAATTGGAGCAAAAGTTACCCTTGAAGGAACAAAATTAGGTGCAGTTTCAGATTCAAAAGGGGAATTTAGAATTAAAAATGTACCAATTGGTAGATACACAGCTAAAACAAGTTCAGTTGGATATGAACCAACTACACAAAATATAGTTCTAACTTCAGGAAAAGAATATATAATGAATATTCAACTTAATGAAAGTTATCAAACAACAGATGAAATTGTTGTAACTGGTTCAAAAGGTGTTTTTGAATCTATTAATGAATCAGCAATTGTTTCAAGTACAGTATTTTCAATTGATGATGTGGATAGATATGCTGGTTCAAGAGGAGATCCAGGACGTATAGCACAAAATTTTGCAGGTGTCATATCAGCCAATGATCAAAGAAATGATATAATTATTAGAGGCGGTTCGCCAGTTGAATTACTTTGGAGAATGGATGGTCTTGATATTCCAAATCCCAATCATTTTGCTACTCAAGGTGCTACTGGTGGTCCTATAAGTGCAATTAATGCTAGATTTTTAGATAATAGTGATTTTCTAACAGGTGCATTCCCATCTGAATATGGAGACAAACTTAGTGGTGCTTTTGATTTGAAAACAAGACGTGGCAATAAAGAAAAATATGAGTTTATGGGGCAGTTTGGTTTTAATGGGTTAGAGGTTGGAGCTGAAGGTCCTGCAAATAAAGATGCATCTTTTATAGCAAACTATAGATATTCGTTTCTTGATTTATTAGTTGCTATGGGAATAGATTTTGGTTTTGCTGGTGTTCCTAAATATCAAGATGCGAACTTTAAATATGATTGGAATATTGATGCAAATAATAAGATTTATGTAACAGGTTTATTTGCTACTTCAGATATAAACATTGAAAATAGTAAGCAAAAAGATGTTTATACTGGGGATATGGATATTAAAAATGGGACTGATTTGATTTCAATTGGATTGAATTATCAGCATATATTTAGTGACCAGCTTTATGGTAAACTACTTATTGGTACTTCATATTCAAGATATAGAACTATATTAGATTCAATAACTACTGACAAAAATGGGACTTTCCTTAATAAATATCTTTGGACAACTGATAAATCAAGTGAAGCGTATCATACTGCTAAATATACATTAAATTATACAATTAATTCCAAAAGCTTTATAACAGGTGGAATAGAAGCTAGATACAAATATTACAATCTTTTAGAAGAACGCAATACAGTTTCGAGAAATTCAACAACTGGTATCCCATATAGGTTAGATATAAATGGAAACTCAATGCAATATATGGGTTTTGTAAATTGGAATTGGAGAATTACAGAAGATATAACTTTGAATTCTGGTTTATTTAGTCAATATCTGGAATTGAGTAGTAAAAGCACCTTAGAACCTAGAATTGCTGCGAGTTGGAAACTTGGTTCAGGTCAATCATTAAATCTTGGTTTTGGAATGCATAGTCAATCATTGCCATTACAAATGTATTTTGCTCAAGCTGGAAATAAAGATTTAGATTTTATGAAATCTACACATTATATAATTGGTTATAATAATCAAATTGCTAAAAATTCTATTTTAAAAATAGAAGCATATTATAAAGATTTATCTTATGTTCCTATAGAGAGTAACAAATTAACAAGTTGGTCATTGCTTAATTCGGGAACTAGTTATGGATCGGTTGATGTAAGAGATATCAATGCAGTTAGTAAAGGAATTGGAAATGCTTATGGAGCTGAACTTACTTTTATGAAGCACTTTACTGATGGATGGTATATGACATCAACTGCTTCTTATGTTCGCCAGCAATACAAAGGTTCTGATGACGTTTTGAGATGGGGTGCTTTTGATAACAAATTTATATTTAATGTACTTGCAGGTTACGAAATCAAAATGTCAGAAACATTTACAATTGAAATGTCTGGAAAGTTTGTTGTAGCAGGTGGAAGCCCATATACAGCTATTGATTTAATAGAATCTAAGAAAACAGGTATTACAAGTTACGATACTAAAAATGCTTTTGCTATGAGAAACGATACTTATTCAAAGTTTGATTTTAGAGTAGATTTTCGTCAAAATTTAGAAGGTGTTTCAATAATAAGCTATTTCTCAATAGAAAACATATTAAATAGAACAAATGTATTGCAATATGTATATGATTTTAAAAATGATAAAACAAAAGCTCTAAATCAATTAGGATTTTTCCCTATTGGCGGAGTGAGAGTAGAGTTTTAGGATATAACATTTCAAATAACTAAAAGCCCTGATAATTCAGGGCTTTTGTTGTTAAAATTTAAGCAACATTTCTAGTTGCATTTTTCTTTGCATAAGCTTCAGCTGCATCTCTAACCCATTTACCATTGTCGTGAGCATCTTTTCTAGTTTTTACTCTAAGTTTATTCAAAGGTCCATTTCCTTTAATTACATTAAAGAATTCATCCCAATTTGGTTCGCTATATTCCCACTGCTTAGTTTCTTCATTAAATTTCAAATCTTTATCAGGAATAGTAAGACCTCTTGCGTGTGCTTGAGGAACAGTTTGAGTAATGAACTTTTGTCTTAAAGAATCATTAGTTTCAGATTTGATTTTCCATTTGAGGGCTTGAGCAGAGTGAGGACTATCTTTGTCAGATGGTCCAAACATCATAATTGAAGGTCCCCAATAGCGGTTAAGCGCATCTTGAGCCATTTCTCTTTGCTGATCAGTCCCACTACACATTTTTGCAATTATCTCATAGCCTTGCCTATTATGAAAAGCTTCTTCTCTACAAATTCTAACCATAGCACGAGAGTAAGGACCATAAGAAGTTCCCATTAAACTAACTTGGTTAACCATTGCAGCACCATCTACCAACCATCCAATAGCACCCATATCTGCCCAATTTAATGTTGGGTAGTTGAATATACTAGAATATTTTGCTTTACCTGTATGCAAATCATCAAGCATTTCTTCTCTGCTGGCTCCAAGAGTTTCTGCAGCACTATACAAATAAAGTCCATGACCAGCTTCATCTTGAATTTTTGCAAGTAAAACAATTTTCCTTCGTAAGCTTGGAGCTCTAGTAATCCAATTGCCTTCTGGCAACATTCCAACAATTTCTGAATGAGCGTGCTGACTCATCATTCTCACTAAATTCTTTCTATATGCTTCTGGCATCCAATCTTTTGGTTCTATTTTCTCATTTCGATTTACTTTTGCTTCAAATTCTAATAATTTTTGTTCATCATTCATAATATTCTCTAAATATAATTTCGTAGTTAAAATTCTTATTGCAAATTAATGATTTTTTATAAAGTACCAAATAGTTTTTCTAAAACTTTAAATCTGTAATCAAAGATTCCATTTAATTGTTTTTGAACAAATATTGATCTAGCTATATTGCCTAAAAAACCTAAAGGCATAACATAATGAATTATATCATTGAGCTCAACACCACCATCTATTTCTTTAAGAAAATGTTGATGATGCCACATTCTATATGGACCAAATCTTTGTTCATCAACAAAATGGGAAAGTTCTTTAACTTGTGTTATTTCTGTTACCCAAGTCATTGGAACATTTGGAATAGGGCATACATTGTATGTAATAATCATTCCAGGGTAAATTGCGTCTGGAACAAATGATGTAATACAAAAGTTCATATACTCTGGTGTAATTTTACTTAAGTTTCTCGGATTTGCTAAAAATTCCCAAGCTTCTTCTATTGATATTGGTAGTTGTTGCTTTGCTTCAAGTGTAAAAACCTTCATTTATCCCTTTTGTTTACTATAATATAATATTCATTAGTTCTATTTAAAATTAACGAAATAAATTTATAATAATTGTTTGAATGATATTATTATTTTGAAACAACACTTTATATTAGAAAGAAATTAAAAGAAATTCTTGTCACCCTGAATTTATTTCAGGGTATATTTTTTATTAAAAAACAACCAATTAAGAACCCCACTTTACCAACACCAAATCAAGATGACGGAAGAGGGTCGATTGCCCCAATTGCTGTCTCAATTTGGAAAAATTTTCCAATTCCGTTTTCCAAAGTTCGTTTTTTGTCAAATTTAGCTGATATTTTTTTACGCTTCTTTTTATTTTCCAAATTATATAAATAAAAGTCATTTCAATTTTTGCAGTGATTTTGCGTTTTTTGAGTTTTTTTTCAGTCCATTTATTCTTGTCACCCTGAACTCGTTTCAGGGTATATTGAATTTTGGCTTTCTCAAACCACATAGCTAAGAGACCTCATCCTGACCTTCTCCTTACTAAGGAGAAGGAATA
>JAPLFM010000012.1:0-1602 GCA_026390675.1 Candidatus Kapaibacterium sp.
ATTGCTCCAACACTACCTAATGTAACAAATGTTGTATACTGCCAAAATATGGTTGCAGACACTTTAAATGCATTAGCTACCTTAGGCGATACTCTTTTATGGTACGGCACAAATGAAACAGGAGGAATTGGAACTAGTACTTCAATAAAACCTAGCACTACAACAATTGGAAGTACTAATTATTATGTTAGTCAAGTAGATATTGTATCAGGTTGTGAAGGGCCTAGATCTAAAATTGTAGTGACAATAAACCCTATACTTTCTAAACCAAGCATCGAATGGAATGGAACACAATTCACTGCAACCACCACCTCAACCGGTGTAAACTATCAATGGCTCTTTAGCAACAGTTCAATCTCAGGTGCCACCAATGCTACCTATAAACCTACTGCAATCGGCAGTTATAAAATTCAAATAACTGGTGCAAATGCTTGTAAAAACCTAAGCGATAGCTTTATGTTGGTGGTGACAGCTGTGAATCCCACCATTGAAACATCTTCTAATCATATTGCTAAAATATTACCTAATCCAGCCTCTTCAGATGTGATTCTTTATTTTCAACAAAAACCAAATAAAACCTTAACCATTCAATTATTAAACTTAAAAGGCCAAGTGTTGAAACATACTAATACCAATAGTCAAAGTACCCACATTTCACTTAGTGAAATAATATCTGGCAATTACATTATCAAGATTATTGGAAAGGATTACAACCAAACGCAACAATTATTGATCCTTAAGTAGATATGGCTGAATGAATGATAATTTTTTAATAAGAATGCCCTGCCAGGTATTGAATTTTTAGATTGACAACAGGGTGAAAGGGGTGAGGAATAAGTTAAAACTGATGATCATCCTATTTTTTATATCATCTCAAGAAGATAGCTTTAAACTTAAACTATGCAAAGATTCATTTTTGCTTTTGTATTTATATATCTAACTGCTTGTACTAAAACATCATTATCTCCAACACCACCAACACTACCATTTGTTCAGGAAGAAGCTATTAAATTCTCAGTTACTCCAGATATTTCCAGTGGCATTTTAAATTTAAGTAGTGACACATTAAATTTAAATATAAGCCTAAGTTCAAAATTGCCTGCATTAGGGCTGCTCTATTCATTAGAAGTTAAAAGAAATGACACTTTATTAACTACTTATAAGCTTGATACATCAAGTACACAAAGTACAATCAGTATAAAAGTATCTGGCTTTACAATTAGAGCAAATTACACAGCAAAAATTACAGTTACTTCCAAATCAACTTCAACCAATTCGCTTGTTCAAACATTTGTTATCAATAGGAGTAGAATATATAAAAACTATTTGATGACATCATATGAACTATCCAACTTTGACGCTTGGTTTTCATCGGCACAATTGTACAAATCTGATGGAAGTAAATATCAGAATAATCCATTTATAGACGAACAGTCAACACAGGTTGACATAGACGGAGACGGGCAAGAAGATGTATTTTTTTATGAAAGTTATGATTTAAATATTAGTCCTACTCCTAACCCACCCCCTTCTATTTTTATGAATAATGGTACAATTTTAAAACAAATCCCATGGACAGGAGCTAACATTAATGAACCACAC
>JAPLFM010000012.1:1625-2644 GCA_026390675.1 Candidatus Kapaibacterium sp.
TAATAATTCTCCTTCAGGATATTTAAACACTTATGATATTTGTAATATTCTTTTAAATTCACCTAAAGGCTTTAATAAAGAAAGGGACTTTTCGGATCAAGGATATTGGTATGCAGGATGTTCAGGTGACATTGACAATGATGGAGATTTAGATATTATTGCATTTAATTTTCACAACCAAGCAAATGGGGTTAAAAGTAGAATTATGTGGAACGATAGTAAGGCAAATTTTACAATTGACTTTAATGGAATTGGAGATATTCCGGTTGTAGATCAATCAGAACTAGTAGATATTAATAATGATGGGTTTTTAGACTTAGTTATAAATTTTCATCCGAATGGAACAAGTAGAATAAATGATTTTAGAGTTTTGTGGGGAAATGGCAAAGTTTTTAGTTTGAACAATTCCACCTCTATTAGTATGTCTGGCGATTGGTTTTTACAAAATTTAGATTTTGCAGATATTGATGGAGATGGAATAAAGGAAATGTTTCCAAGTGGGAATTACACTAGTCTTAATGGAGCTCCTGTATATTTTATTTCACTTTATAAATCAGACGATAAAGGAAAAATATTTACAGATAAAACAAGTCAATATATTGACAATAATTTTGCAAATAGGTTTTATCATATAAGATTTCAAGACATTGATAAAAATGGGCAATTAGATATATTTTCTGGAGACAAAAAAGACAATATAAGGTGGGAGTGGAATGGTGCTAAATTTATAAGGAAATAAAAATTATTTCCCCTGCCTAGTTCCTGCCAGGTTTTCTAAAAAAGTGAAAAAATGGGTCAAATATGAGACCTGCCGTTTAATATAAATGTTGTATCCTATTGGTTATCAATTAGAGAAAATCAGTAGAAATTTAAATTACCCTATAATACTCCCCAAATTTCGGACAGGTACTTAAAATAGAAAATAGTACATTTAAAAACCTGTAAATCTGAAAAAATGAGTAAAATTAGTCGTCGGAAATTTAGTTCGGCATTTAAATCCAAAGTATGTATTGAAGCTA
>JAPLFM010000045.1 GCA_026390675.1 Candidatus Kapaibacterium sp.
CTCTGAACCAGCTGAGCTAACATCCCTAATAGGGAATACAAAATTAAGGCTTTTTTTCTTATTTGCAAAGGATTTTTTTAGAATTGGTTAAAAAAATCAAATTAGTCAAAATTTTCATATAAGAATAAACTAATTATCGCTTATATTAGTTTATCATTTTAGTTAAATTATAAAATATGAATTAACAAAATTTTAGTTTTATGAAAAAATTAATTCTCTCTTTTGCTTTGCTACTTACTTTTGCTATACCCTCTTATTCAGAGTGGAAATTTACTAGAATATGGAAGAAAAACTCTTGGGATTATGGAAAGTACGATATCGGAGATACGAAGCTAAGTCCTAATGATAGTGTGTTATTTGTTATTGGTGTTGATTTTATTGCTAATACATATCAAGGTTTCTATAAAATAAATACAATAAATGGTGATTTAATAAAATTATATGACAACAATCAAGACAGTATTACAAATTTTAATTTTTCAAAAGATGGCAGTTATATGTCAGCAAGTGGTTATGGTTATTTAGGTTTGATTGACACATCTACATTTAGATACACAAACAAAATAAATTTTAAAAATATTAAAAATCATCATTTTAATGAAGAGAGAAAAATAATAACTGGATTCTCATCCAATTCAATAAAGATGTTTAATTCAGAAACCAAGAAATTAATAAAAGAATACGATACAAATTATTTTGCAGTAAAAGAAATTGACATAACTAATATTGCATTATCAAAAGTAGATGACAAATTGATATATAGTTATAATTATCCTGAATATCATGGTAGTAAGGATCCGCCAGATATTTATTCTAATCTTAAAATAATAGATAAAAATGGCAAAATAATTTATCAAATAGAAAGTAATATATTTGCACTTTCTAATGATGGAATAAAATTAGTTTATTTTTGTGAAAAAAACACAAAGGTAAAAGTTTTAGATTTAAAAACAATGGAAGTAATATCAGAAGGAGAAGGATATGTTCAAGGTAATGAGAGTGCCTTATCAATAAAATTTTCCAATGATGACAAATATGTTTTTAATGGTTATAATCACGCTTTGAAAAGACTAGAATTGTTAAACAATAAAACTATTATTTGTAATTCATTTGGTTCGGTTTCTAATATAACTTTTTCCATAAATACTAATAATATTATATATTACGATATACATGGAAGTCAAATTAGTGGATATAACGTAGATACACAATCTTCATTATCTAATGATATTATAAATAACACATTCAAATTACTACCAAATCCAGTTTTAAATTTAATTAATATAAATTTTAATTTAATTGATATTTATAATATTGAAATAAAAGTATTAAATTCAACAGGATTAATTGTTACAAAAATTGAAAATCAAAGTTATGAGCAAGGCTCATACAGTAATAAATACAATATTAGTGATTTACCAAATGGAGCTTATTATTTACAAATTAAAATGAACAATGAAATTTATCCTCAAATATTAAACTTTGTTAAAGGAAATTAGGAAAATGAAAATGTTTGATTTTTTCATTCCTAATAAACTAATTATCTCTTATATTAGTTTATCTGTGTAGTTAAAATGTAAAACAAGAAATACAAATTCAAATACAGGAAAATATGAAAAAGAAACTAATTATTGCATTAGTTGCAATGGCATTACTAAGCCCATCACTTTCTCACTCAGCTTCTAAAAAAGCTAAAAAAGGTGATCAAACTACTACTAAAACAACAACAGAAACTCAAACAAAAACTGAGACGAAAACTGAGACGAATTCAACTGATGGTACAAAAAGTAGCAGTTCTAGTAGTAGCACTGTTACTAAAACTGACACTACACAAAAAAGAGAAACTGAAAAGATAGAGAAAAAAGAAAAGAAAGGTGGCTTATTAGATGGTTTGGGAGGTTTAGGTGGTGGATTGGGTGGAATAGTTGATGCAGTTAAGAAAACTACAGGCTTAAGTGAATCAGATGCTTCAAGCGGAATCAAAGAAGCTTTAATCCAAGGAACAAAAAAAGGAGTTAATCTTGTTTCTGCTGTTGATGGATTTTATAGCAATCCAGCAATTAAGATACCACTTCCTCAAGAAGCTCAAGTGGTAGAAAGTACTTTACGTAAAATTGGAATGGGTAAGCAAGTAGATGAAGCTATTGTTTCACTTAATCGAGCTGCTGAAGATGCTTCAAAAAGTGCTACTGATATATTTGTTGGTGCAATTACTGCAATGACAATTACTGATGCACTTAATATAGTAACTGGAAGTGATGAAACTGCTGGTACTAAATACTTGCAAAGTAAAACAACTCCAAAATTAATTTCAGCTTTTTCTCCTGTGATTACTAAATCATTAGAGAAAACTAATGCTACTAAATATTGGTCTGATTTGATGAGTGCATATAACAAAATTCCTTTTGTTAAAAAAGTAAATCCAAATCTTACTCAATATGTAACAGAGAAAGCAATTGATGGTTTGTTTAAAATGGTAGCTGGCGAAGAAAAAAACATCAGAAAAGATCCAGCAGCTCGTGGAAGCGATTTGTTGAAAAAAGTTTTTGGTGGTAAATAATGCCTGTTATTCCAAAAGTTCATCTAAAAGCTTATGCTGATAAAAGATTAAAAAATGGACATCTTTGGGTATTTAGCAATGAGCTAAATCAAGTGCCAAAAGATATTCCAGTTGGAAGTACAGTTGAAGTAATCAATGGCAAGGGTTCATCATTTGGCTTGGGGTTTTACAATCCAAATAGTTTGATTTCTGTTAGGTTGCTTGGTATAAATAATTTAATAGATGAAAAGTTTTTCTTTGATAGGATAAATCAAGCATTAGATTACAGAAAATTACTTTTCCCAAATACCGATAATTATAGATTGATTTTTGGCGAAAGTGATGGTTTACCAGGATTAGTTGTAGATAGATATGGCGATTATCTATCTATACAATCTTTATCTTCTGGTATTGAAGTTAATATGCCAATTATAACTGATGCTTTGCTTAAAGCATTTCCAAATACTAAAGGTATAATTGCTAAAAATATATCAAGATTAAGATTAATTGAAAATCTTGAACAAAAAGAAGAAGTGCTATTTGGTGAAATTCCTGAAGAAATATTTATAACAGAAAACGGTGTAAAATTAAGTCTTAATTTAGTCTCAGGGCAAAAGACTGGTTATTTTTTAGATCAAAAAGTCAATAGGAAATTCCTTCAATCCATTTCAAAAGGGAAGTCTGTTTTAGATTGTTTCTGTAACCAAGGTGGTTTTGCTTTAAATGCTGCTCTTGCAGGTGCAAGCAAAGCACAAGGGATAGATTCATCAAAAGATGCTATAGCTTCATCTTTGAAAAACAAAGAAATTAATAATTTTACAAATGTTGACTTTCAAGTAAAAGAAGTTTTCGAATATCTTGAAAAAGCTGCCTCTGAAAATGAAAAATGGGATATTATAGTTTTGGATCCTCCAGCATTTGCTAAAAAAAGAAAAGAAGTTGGAGCAGCAAAACATGGCTATTCTAAAATAAATCGATTAGCTTTGGAAATGTTAAATAATAATGGGATTTTGATTTCATCAAGTTGCTCTCAAGCAGTTGAAGAAGAAACATTTTTGGAATTAATTACTCGTGAAGCCGCAAAACAAAGAAAGCAACTTCAATTAATTTTTAGAGGAGGGCAATCTCCTTGCCACCCAATATTAATGTCAATGCCTGAAACAAATTACTTAAAATTTTTTGCATTTAAAGTAATTAGTTATTGAGATTTCAATAATAAAAATGTCTGACTTTTTGAAGTCGGACATTTTAGTTTTAAACTTAACTTAATCCTACAATTTCACCATCAATTACATCAATATGCATTGCTTGTGGCACTTTAGGTAAGCCAGGCATACGCATTATTTCACCCGCAACTGCAACAATAAATCCAGCACCATTATTTATTACCAAATTTTCAAAATGTATGTTAAAACCTTCAGCAACACCTACTTTTGAAGCATCTTCTGAAAATGAGTATTGGGTTTTGGCAATACATACTGGAAGGTTGTTCAGTCCAAGTTCATTAATTTTTTTAAGTGCAGTTAGGGCAGTTTTACTAANTTTATAAATGACAGTAACAACTTTAGTTAACTTTGTTTCGATACTATCAGTTAATTCATAAGTGAAAGAAAGTGGTTTGGAAGGATTGTTTTCAACTATCTCAACTACTTTATTTGCAAGTTCAATAGCTCCATCTCCACCTTTAGCAAATCCATCATTTAAAGCAAATTCAGCATTGTGTTCTTTGCACCAATTTTTAATATAGTCCATTTCTTCATCAGTATCAAATCCAAATTTATTGAAAGCTACAATTACAGTTTGACCAAAGCTTTGAAGTATTTCAATATGGCGTTGCATATTTTTCAAGCCATTTACTATTCCATCAAGGCTTGGCTGTTGAATTAATTTCTCTTCAACTCCTCCATGCAATTTCAGAGATTGAGAAGTTACAACTAAAACAGTTGCTTTTGGAGCTATACCAGCATGACGACATTTGATATTAAGGAACTTTTCAGCACCTAAATCACTTCCAAAGCCAGCTTCAGTAACAACATAATCACCATAAGTCATTGCAGCTTTGGTAGCAATGATTGAATTGCATCCGTGAGCAATATTAGCAAAAGGTCCACCGTGAATAAAAGCTGGCGAATGTTCAATAGTTTGAACTAAATTTGGTTTGAAAGCATCTTTTAGTAAAGCTAATAATGCACCACTTACTCCCAAATCTCTAACATAAAACGGTTGATTCTCGAAAGTATAACCTAAAAGAATTTTGTTTAATCTTAGTCTTAAATCTTCGAAATCTTTTGATAGGCAAAATATAGCCATTATTTCTGATGCTGGTGTAATATCAAATCCTGTTTCAGCAGGGATACCATTAGCAGAACCATTCATACCAGAATTAATGTATCTAAGAGAGCGATCATTTATATCTAAAACTCTTCTCCAAAGTATTTGTTTTAGTCCTTTCTGGCTACCTTTATTATTATATTGGTAGTTATCAAGTAAAGCTGAAAGCATATTATTAGCTGAAGTTATTGCGTGAAAGTCACCAGTAAAGTGAAGATTAATATCTTCCATTGGTAATACTTGAGAATATCCACCTCCTGTTGCACCACCTTTCATTCCAAAACAAGGTCCAAGGGATGGCTCTCTCAAAGCTACAATTGCATTCTTACCAATTTTAGTTAAGCCTAGTCCTAATGATACTGAAACAGTAGTCTTGCCAACTCCAGCTTTATTTGGAGTAATTGCTGTTACTAAAATCAAATTACTTTTTGCAATTTTTACATCATCTAATATTACATCTACTTTAGCTTTGTTTCTTCCAAATTGATTTAGCTGATCTTCATTAATTCCAATCTTACTTGCAATTTCTTGAATTGGTTTTAATTTTATCTCTTTTGCTATGTCTATATCTGATTTCATAAATTTACCATTGTTTTGTTTGTTTAAAAAATTAATTTGAGATTAAATACTTTTGAATAATATCAATCAAATCTACATTGTAATTAGTTGCTATATTTGGTTTGATTCCATAAATTTCATAAGGAATAAATTTTGAATTTATTGAAGTTGAATAGCTTAACAAATTTCCACAAATAGTTTGATAATTTACTTTGTTGTCAAAAGCTATATTTCCAGAAGTTCTTTCACCTAATGATATTGCTTTCCCAGATTGCTTAGCTATTTGAATAAATCTCTCACATGCTTTAGCACATTTTGAATCTTGAAGAATAAAGATCTTTTGGATTTTGCTTGTGCTTACTTTATTTATTATTTTGCTTGAGTCTGTATTACTTAAACTTAAAAATGAATTTACTTTTGAATTTTTCATTTTTATAATTAATTCTCTAAGCTTATCGCTTTCACTTAAATTCTTTTTTTCTTTATTTAAGAGTGTTAAACTGTCTTCGTATAGTTTAATATTGGTATTGCTAACCCATAATTCTTCATCTAAGTTATTGCTTTCTATTTCAAAGAAATTTAAAAGTAGTTTGACAAAGCTATCACTTTTACCAGTGTTACCTCTTAAATCTAAAACTAAATACGATTTGCTTTTAATTGTTCCACCTTTAGTTGAAAGTAGATTAGCCAGTATGTTAAACTTATCATAGTCAAATGATGGAATCCTAATATAATTCATAGCATTATTCAACTCATAAACTTCATTATCGGTATAAATGAAATTATTTGAACTTTCATTTCCAAAGCCTAATTGTTTTTGATAATCTTTCTCTGTGTTTACAATTTCATAAGTTGGTTTATGGAATGAATTTAATAACTTTACCCAATATACACTTTCAGACTTCTTTTTGAAATAATATTTGATTTGACCTTTTAGCCAAGCTCCTGATTTAGAATCTACAACTACACCTAATAAGTCCCATTTATTAATCTTGTCAATTATAATTGCAATCTTAAATTTGTTATCAGAAGTATTATAAAAACCTTCAATAGAGTTTTCCATTTTATTTAAAAATTCGATTTTTAATTTAGATGTATCTAAATTTATACTTTCAGTTGATTTGTATTCATAGGAGTTTTGAAGGCTAAAGATATCATTTTTGTTGTTCTCATCAAATGAAACCTTAGAATAATTAGTGCTAATCTCTAAGTTAAAGTCTTGAATAAAACCCAAGTATTCTTTGATAAAGAAAAGACAATCTTGACTAGAGCTTTGATTTTTAATAACATTTGTTATACTATCAGCAAATGTTAAATAGCTTGGGTTGTTTTTGTAATTTAATTGATAGTAAGGATGGTTTGTTTCTATTACTTGCTTAATTGAATTAAATTCATTAATACATTCACAATCTTTTGAAAGTGAATTAAAATTAAATTTTATTATAAGTACAATTATTAATATATAACGCATTGGACTTGGTAAATAGAAAATCAGAAATTGTTTTCTAAAATTGTCATTTTATAACAATGCAATTTACCTAATTGATTTGACTATATGAAACAGTAAAATGATATTTTATAAACAAAAAAATCTTAAAAATATAATTTCTAAGATTTAAAATTTAAGATAATATTGATAAATCAATTATTTTTGATATTCATCCCAGACTTGATTTAAGGCTTCCAGAAATACTTGTGAACCTTGTGCTCCAGAAATGCCATATTTTCTATTCAATACAAAAAAAGGAACTCCGGATATACCAAGATTTTTTGCTTCTAGCTCGTCTGCTCTTACTTCTTTTGAAAACTCATTTTCATTTAACATTTTAGAAACAATGTTTTCATCTAAACCAATCTCCTTTGCAAGCTCTTTCAAAACTTCATATTTACTAATATCTTTACCATCAGTAAAATATGCTTTTGAAAGTCTTTCTATCATTTCATATTGTAGATTATAATTTTTTGCTAAATGAGTCAATCTATGAGCATCAAATGAGTTAGTTGGAAGTACTTTCTCAAAGTTATATTCCAATCCAAGTGGTTTTGCTCTTTCAGTAACATTATTATGCATTTCAATGGATTGTTCTCTAGAAACACCATACTTTTTTGCAAGCATATCGTAAGAGCCAATACCTTGATTTTTAGGTGAGTTTGGATCAAGCTCATAGCTTTTCCAGATTACATCAACATTTTCTCTATGTGGAAATTCGGCTAAAGCTTTTTCAAATTGTCTTTTGCCAATATAACACCAAGGACATAGAACATCAGACCATATTTCAATTGTCATTTTATTGCTTTTAAGGTTTGTTAAACTTTTGGACGACCATTTCATTAATTGCATTTTTACTTTAGAATTAGATTCAATTGACAAAAATCCAACTATAAAAAGTATCAAAATTGATTTTTTCAGCATTTATCTTTCTATAATTTCTTTTAATAGTTTTAATATATAGTTCCAATTAGAACTAGAATGATCTGCCCTTTCTTTATCTT
>JAPLFM010000273.1 GCA_026390675.1 Candidatus Kapaibacterium sp.
GCAGCGATATTAGTATTATTGGGTTTGTGGATACTGATTATTTATACAAACATTGTGTGTTTCTATTTAGGAATAGCAGCTTTGTTTTGGTATAATATACTATATACTCCTTTGAAAAGATTTTCATCTTTAGCTGTTATACCAGGTTCTGTAATTGGATCAATTCCACCGATAATTGGATGGGCAGCAGCAGGTGGCGATTTACTAGACCCTACAATTGTTTTCTTAGCTTTGTTTGTATTTATTTGGCAAATACCACATTTTTGGTTATTACTTTTAATTTATAATGATGAATATAGTAAAGCAGATTATCCAACTTTAACTAATATTATAGGACCTGTTAGTTTAAAAAGACTAACTTTTATTTGGATAGTTGCTTTAGTTACTTGTGGTGTTATTATACCATATTTTAGTTTTACAAAAGAATTGATTGTTCTTTCGATTTTATTTATACTTGGTTTAATTCTTATATTTAGATCAAAAAGAGTTTTAACAGAAACATTAGATAGCAAAGGTTTCTTTGCTGTTTTTACAGAATTAAATATTTACGTTTTAGTTGTATTGCTTGTATTATCAGTTAATAGATTATTAAACTAATTGATTTTAAAGCTAAATTTTAAAAGGCATTAATTATGGAATTGTTAGATAAATTAGTTATTCCGGTATCAGAACCACATTTAAATTTGCTTAGAATTTTACTTATTCTGGCTATGGTACTTTTCTTGTCATACTCATCTTTACTTTATGGTACAACTATTCTATCAGTTTACTATAATAGGATGTTTAAGAAAAGCAATGATTCTAAATTTAATCTTTTATCTAAAGATTTAATTGAAACTTTAACTCAAGCTCCGACTATTTGGTTTGGAATGGGTATAGCTCCTCTAATTGGTGTTATATTATTATATACACAATTATTACATGGTACAACTAATTCTGTTCTTGCTTATATGGTTGTATCATTAGTTTTCTTTTGCATAGGTACTGCAACTATATATATATACAAAAAATCATTAATTCTTTCTGGAGTATTAAATAAAGTAAAATCAAATGATTCTAAATTAATAGAATATGAAGAAGAAAATAATAATGATAATGGTGCTTTAGCTTTATGGAGTTTTGTATTTTTAACTTTATCAAATTTGTTTTTTATTGCTAGTTTGAATTTAGCTACTGATTCTAGATTATGGGATAGCGGGGTATTCCCAATTTTATTTAGTTCGGCTGCTCAGTTTAAATTTTTGTTTTTTGTAGTTTTCGGAATTGTGTTTACAGGTATTACATTCTTGTATGTAAACTTTTCATTCGAAGGTGGAAAACATTTCGACGATTCAAATTATGTAAGTTTTGTTAAAGATAGAATATCGAAAATAGCATTGTCTGCTTCTTACGCATTACCATTTTTACTGGCTATGACAATAATTTCTACTCCTATAAATGCTTTAAATGGTAATTTGTTTATTTATGCAGCTTTAACTTGTTTCTTTATAGTAATTTCTGCACAATTACTTTATAGCTATATAAAAGAATCTAAAAATTCAAATATAAGTTTGGGATTTTGGTTTTTGTTTCTTGCATTTACTTTTTATATAACAAAAGAGCAATCTGCTTTTGCTACGACATCTCAAAATAATTTAATGAGATTAGCTTCAATTCATGAAAAGTTAGAATTGGAATCCTCTTCAAAAGAAGTTAAACCTGTTGAAATAAACCCACAAGAAATTTTTAATGCAAAATGTATTGCTTGTCATAAATTTGATATCAAACAAACTACTGCACCAGCATATAATGATGTTGCTGTTAAATATATTGGTAACGAAGGTGACATGGTTAAATTTATTTTGAATCCAGTTCCAAAGAATGCTAAAGATTTTCCAAGTGGTATGCCGAATCAAGGTTTAAAACCAGCTGAAGCTAAAGCAATGGCAACTTGGATTATTGCTCAAGTTAAGAAAAACAAAGGATTATAAAAAATTGA
>JAPLFM010000057.1:0-496 GCA_026390675.1 Candidatus Kapaibacterium sp.
TAGGATATAATATTATTGGTTGTGGCTGAATATCTGATTGAACGTCTAAAGTTTTATCTAGGTTATATAATGTTATCCCTGTATAGTTTGCAGTTACTAATAGAGTCATTGAATTTAAAATACTTAAATCTATACCTCCACCCCCATCAGCAATTACAGTTTTAGTCTGTTTATTTAAATTTATTAATATAGATCCCCATATTCGTTGAGTATCTATTACATTATTAGCATTTGCAATGATTGTTGAATCGTTTAAGAAGCAAACATCAAATACTCCAGTAATCAAATTTTTAACACCATTTATATTATGTTTTAATGCCAAAGTATTCAAATCCCATATTAATATAACTTCACCAGAGTTGCTCCAAGTAGCTAAATAATTACCATCTTTAGAAAATTTAAGACCATTAATTGAAAAAAATTGCCCTTCAAACTGTTTTAGTAATTTCCAAGTTCCTACTTCGTAAAGCTCTATTGGAACTTTGTTGTTTTGGTT
>JAPLFM010000057.1:526-4653 GCA_026390675.1 Candidatus Kapaibacterium sp.
AACAGCTAATATGTTTTCTGTTGGGGAAAATAATAAAGATTCAAAAATAAGATTACCATCTTTTCTATTTAAAACAACCTTTCCAGTTTCAAGCTCCCAAACTATTAAATTACTGTGATTGGTTTTTGTTTGGGGATTACCTCCATTGTAAACTATTCCACAATACTTACCATCATAAGAAAAAGAAACTGACTTTATATGAATAGTAATATAGTCATCTTTATCAGGTGCTAAATAAAATGGATATACAAAAGTTTTGAATATTTCTCCAGATTCCGCATTTACAATTACTAAAGCAGTATCACCAGACAGTAATAAGAATTTACCATCTTGTGATAAGTCCATTGAATGTAAATTTTTGGGTGCATCAAATGCTTTTAAAACTTTATTAGTCACTACATCAATCTTAGTTACTATATTAGATGTGCTTCCAGAATAAACATAATTTCCATCAGGACTAAATTTGACACTTATTACATTTCCAGCAATAGGGTGTGTCCATATAGTATCAGATGTCTCGGCTTGAGAGTTTGTGTAGCATGTTAATAGCAAGGAAGAGTAAGAGAGATCTTTTCATATAAAAACATCCAAACCATTTGCAAACCGTTTTAAAATGTTTTGCTTGTGATATATATTTTATAATATAATTTAGTACAATTTTATTTTCCAATTTATGAAATATTTAGATTAAATCACATATTTTCTTTTAAAAACAAAAACAATTTCCTCTCACTCCTTCGCAGGCATGAGTCAAGCGTTCTTTTAGATTTTTCGTTTCACTCAAAATAACTGAAAAATGGACTTTTGTATTGGTTACCTCCTCCCCTTTTCTAAGTTTCTCAGAAACTTTGAAAAAATGGGGAGGACTGAGATGGGGTTCTTTTGCAATACTTTTTGAAAGCCAAAAGCCAATATATCCTGAACTAAATTCAGGATGACATGATAAAAAAAATTTAGATTCCTGCATTCGCAGGAATGATAGATAAAAGTAAAATATACCCTGAACTAAATTCAGGATGACATGATAAAAAAATTTAGATTCCTGCATTCGCAGGAATGACAGGAAAAAGACGAGAAAAAATATAAAAAAAAGCTAAATCACTGCAAAAATTGAAATGACATTTTCTGTCCCATATCCAAAAACATATGTATGCTTGGAGATAGTTAAAAGAAAATAGTTTTTAATAAATAATTATCTTACAATACCAAATATCAAAATTTTACTGTTCGACTTGTTTAACATTTCAAGGTAAAATTGTCCTTCTGATAAATCGGATGTATTGAAGCTCAATTTGTAGTTGTTTGCTTCCATTCTTTCTGATATAAGCGTTTTAACTTCAACTCCCATTTGATTATATATTTTAATAGTTGTGTTTGATGGTTCAGTTAAGACAAAATCAACATAAGCAATGTTTGAATTAATAGGGTTAGGGTATATTTGAATGTCATCAGCTTTAATATTTTTCTCTTCCACAGATGTAATAGAATTAAATGATTGTTCACAAATTGCAAAACGCCAATCTATGAATGCAGAATCTGGTAAAAATGACAAATGATAAGTAAAATTTTGATCTTCTTTGTTGTTTAAGACTTTTAATGTATCAGTTTTGATACTACCTTTGTTAAAAATATATCTAATTGGCATCTCAAAAACACTTGGAATTAGACTATCTTTATACATTGTTCTTTGCATTTGTTTTAAGTTCAAATTGACATTATACCCTCCCATACCATCACTAACATAAGTCGCATCTGTTTTGTAAAAAGGATGACCTTTCTTTATAACCCATTGATTAAAAAACGTCTTCATTTGAACAGGACTTTCCTTTATCTCTAATTCAAAAGCGGATGCAATTTCATCCGTAGTTAATGATTTGAATTTGTTCTTTATTAAAACATTACTTAAAGCTGGAAAGAAAGCACTATCGCCTAACATATACCTTAGCATGTGATATATAGCGCCTGACTTTTGATAAATAAGTGGCCAACCATTTCCATTAAACAAATTTGAAATTGCAACATTTGAAACTGCAGGTAAAGAATAACCTCCATTATACAAATAATTGTTGAAATTACTTTGAACTCTCTTCTCATACTCAGCTTTACCACCCCAGCTTTCAGCTGTAATAGCCTCACACCAAGTGGCACCACCTTCATTCCACCATAAGTCTTGCCAAGTAGCACATGTTACCAAATCACCAAACCAGTGATGAGCAAGTTCGTGGGCAAATCCATATCCATTAGTAGTGTTTAGCCAAGTCCTATTAACAGATGTCATTGTTTGATGTTCCATTCCACCATAAGAAAATGGATAAATGGCTACACAACCATAAGAATCAAAAGGATATTCTGAAAATCTCTTGGAGAATAGAGTTAATAGGTCTTTATGTATTAAAAAACTCTTTTTTGCTTTTAAAGGAAATGTTGAAGTGTCAGATTCTATATCTTTTAACCAACAAAAATATGTAATAGGTACAGTATCTAGAGGATTACTATATCTAGGATATTTTTCAGTTAAAGTAACAAATTTAGAAGCAGTTGCTTGCATTAAATAAGTTGGCATTACATCTTTATTTTGATAAGTATAAACTTCATAAGTGCTACTTACATTATGATTAATCATTTTGCCATTTGAAGCAACATTAAATCCAAGAGGAACTTTTACTGATATTTTTGATGTTGCTTTGTCATAAGGTCTGTCATTACATGGCATCCACATCCTAGCATCCTCTGGCTCACCCATAGTATAAGCAATTTTTTCTTCTGTAAAAAGCGAATCCTTACCTTGTTTGCCACCATATCTACCTTTTCTATAAAGGAAGAACCCACCATAATTCAAATCTGATTTATAACTATATTCTATTTCTATAGTAGTTGTATCTCCTTTTTTAAATGATTTGTCATATTCGTATATAAGTAAATCATTGATAGTATCAACTATCCCTAAGTTTAATGGTTTCTTACCATTCAAAAATAAATCTGTTATTTTAGTTAAACCTAATTGTCTAAAATCAAATTCTAATTTAGATATTCCATCATTTAAAATTAGAATTTTAATAGCAACTTTTCCATCCCATTTTCTGAAGTTTGTACCAGATGAAGAATCACCTGAAAGTGGATTAGTCCAATCTAAGGAAATATCATAATTTAAAGCATCATAATCTCTTTTAGAAACTAAACCTTGAGTCGAATTATATTTCACTTTTGGTTTGTGAAAAGTACTGTTTTCCATATTACTTTTATATTCAATTTTAGGATTGGATAATAAATAATTAGGCAAATCGTTTTGTGAATATGAAAAAAGAGTAGTTGAAATGAATAGGTAAATAATATATTTCATAAGTTTTTCGAGTTTGTAATAATTTTTTTTTATAATTTAGTAAATTGCGTTTTATTATAGACACACAAATTAATAAAAAGTTACATTATATAATGTATAAATAAATAAAAGAGTAAAATAATGGATATTAATTCTTGTGCAATATTAAATAATGGTACAGAAATTCCACTTTTGGGGTTAGGAACATGGCAAAGTAAAGCAGGTAAAGAAACTTATGATGCTGTGCAATTATCATTAGAACTTGGCTATAGACATATCGATACTGCAGCAATTTATGGTAATGAGTTTGATGTTGGCAAAGCAATAAAAGAATCGGGTATTGGAGCTGATGAAATTTTTGTTACTACAAAAGTTTGGAATACTGATCAAGGATATGATAATACTTTAAGGGCATTTGAAGAAAGTACAAAGAAACTTGGTTTGGATTATGTAGATTTGTATCTAATTCACTGGCCAATGACAAATTTGAGGAAAGATACTTGGAAAGCACTTATTCACATATATGAAACTCGCGGTGCTAGATCAATAGGACTTAGTAATTACACTGAGAAACATATTGCTGAATTGTTATTAGATTCACCTATACAACCTACAATAAATCAGATAGAAATTACTCCATATCTATATCAAAAAGATCTAGTAAATTATTGTTTTGAAAATAAAATTTTGATCGAAGCTTATTCACCTCTTATAAGAGGAAGAAAATTTGATGATAAAAGATTACAAGAAATTGCGAGCAATTATAATAAAAGTATGGCTCAAATTTTGATTAGATGGTCATTACAAA
>JAPLFM010000057.1:4715-5330 GCA_026390675.1 Candidatus Kapaibacterium sp.
GGATTTGTAGTTTTACCTAAGTCTGTTAACCCTATAAGAATGAAAGAAAATGCAGATGTATTTGATTTTGAAATAAATGAAAATGATATGATGATACTTGATTCTTTTAATGAGAATTACAGAGTAGCTTGGGACCCAACAACAATTGAATAAATGTCAGATCAAATAAATATAATTCCAAGTGATAAACCATTTAGTAATAGTGGTTCACAATTTCAAGCTTCGCCAAAAGCTCCACAAACACAGGCAAATGTAACGTCTGAAAATAGTGGATTGCATATTGGCGAAATTGTAGTTGGTACTGTAATTGAAAAGATTAGTAGCAATTCTGTTAGTATTACATTACCTAATGGGAATTACAATGCTGTTATTAATGGAAGCCTTGAAAAAGGCGATTCATTGTTTTTCAAAATTCAAGAAGTACAACCAACTTTAGTTTTAAAAATTCATGAAGTTTTAACTAAAAACAAAAATGGTGACATACCAATTGAAAATTTATTAAGAATTTTAGATTTGCCAAGTGATAATATTTATAAAATATTAATTGAAAATCTAAAAAAATTGAAGAATTCTTTGAATAGAGACCAAATTAATAATATTGTTTCTGCATATAGA
>JAPLFM010000099.1 GCA_026390675.1 Candidatus Kapaibacterium sp.
AAGTTGTTCTTTGTTCTACAAGCGAAAAAGCTGTTGGAGTTCTTGAAGAAAACGAAGCTCCAAGTGTAGCTGGACAAGAAGTCGCTGTAGCAGTAGGTGGTATTGTAGTAATTGAAGCAGGTGGCACATTTGCTTCAGGTGACCCAGTTAGTTCAGATAGTTCAGGAAAAGCAGTTGTTGTAGCTTCTGTAGCAGTTGCGTCAGGTTCAGGTGGTGGTGCAACTACTTTAACGGGTGGTAAACTTCCAGTTGCAATCAATGGTTACGCTATTGACAAATCAACAGCATCTGGACAATTTGTAAGAATTAAATTGGTATAATGTACTCAACTGTAAATGATATAATTGAGGATTTAACTCAAATTTTGTTAATTGAGATGACGGATGATTCAGATACTCCAACGACAGTTAATGAAACATTAGTAGAAAGCAAAATTGCTGAAGCTGATGCTTTGATTAATTCATTTGTAAAAGGTGTCTCAACTCTTCCAATTACTGATTCAAACGATTTGATTGTGTTAAAGAAGATATCAGTAAGTTTAACAGTTTGCGATTTATGGAGACGTAGGTCGCAAACTGATTATCCTGAAGCAGTTGCTTTAAGGTATTCAGAAGCTATGAATCTTTTAAAACAAATTTCAAATGGCTCAATTAAATTAAATACGGAAGTACCTATAACTTCATCTGCTGTAGTAGGTTTTTCAGCAAGTAAATTTGAAAGGAAATTTAGCACAAATTACTTTAATTAATGATAACAAAAAACGAAATAGAAAGTGCAATTGTATCAGTATTATCTCAACTTGATGATGTGGTAGCAAAAAGAGAAATTGAAGAAGATATTTTAACAGCTCCAATTAATACTGTATTTGTTAAAGTTAGATCATACCAATTCCCAAATGATTTAACTTTAGAAAATTTATTTATTAGTAAGAACCAATTAGCAATTATTAACATTCAAATAAGAATTGTATATAGATCTATAAAAGAGAAAAATAACATAAGTGAATTTGAAGATAAAGTAATAAATGAATTAGTTGGGTTAAAATTAGATATTGAAAATTACAAAGGTTCAGACTTAATATTGATGCCATTTCAATTAAATGAGACAATGCCTCTGAGTCAAGAACTGAAACAATCTGTAAATATATTTAGAATTATGACAAATTTAGATTTTAATTAAAATTATAATACAAGGTGTAAAAAATGCTAGAATCATTACAGGGGTTATTCCCAACTATTCTCACTATTATTGGTGCTATAATTGTTTTTATCGTTGGTTTAGCTGTTTGGAAAAATAACAAACAAAACACTGATGACAATCAGAACAAAGCATTAGAAGCACAATCAAAAAGAATCGATGCTGTCGAAAATGCAAACAAAGAGTTCAGCACAATCTTAAATAAAATATATACGATGGTTGAGATGCAGAATAAAGACATAGATAATCTTAAACAAGAAAGCTCTGAAACAGATAAAGCTTTAAGTGGAATCAAAAAGATATTAGACCCATTAACTACTATTCCTGACAAGCTTGATTCTCTTGAAAAGCAAATTTTTATATCACTTAAATCTTTTGAAAAGTTATTTGAAGAAAAAATTAAAAATGTTAATGAAAAAGTTGAACACGTTCAACCAGTACAAAAACAAAGATTTGCTCCTAAATTAAAAGGAAAAACATCATGAACAATCAAGAGATTATGAGCTTTTTACAAAGACATTGGATAACAGCATGTTTGATTTCTGCTGTGGTGGCTTTGCTTAAAATAAACAATCAAATCATTGATACTATTTTGTTAATATCAGCACTTGAACTAATGGCTATTGTGTTCTCAAGCTTCGCTTCATTTGCTTTTACTAAAATGAAATTTACTGAAGAATCACCCATTGTTTTAGGCTTCATTTTTTTAGGTGTTCATTTATTAGTTGGATTAGCTTGTTTAGGAGTTTACATTGCACAATTTACTAATTAAAATATTATTACTAGTGTTTCTCACTTGTGATTTGAGTTCACAGAGTAAATATACTTTACCTTGTCCTCCTCTAGTTTTACAAAATAGTGAGACTATTTTAATTTCACAAGTTGGAGTTAAAGAAAAGACTGGTAATAATGATGGCTTTGAAGTAGAACAATCTCAATATTTAGCAAGTGTAAATTTAAAAAGAGGTAATCCTTATTGTAATGCTGGTCAGTATTGGTGTTTTAGTCAAGTTACAAATGAAAACCCTAATGATAATCCAATGGTTAAAAGTGGTCTTGCAATTTCAACATTTAATAAAGCTAAAAAACAAGGTACAAAAGTAAACTTCAAGCCTGATAAACATGATTTAATTGTTTGGAATAATAAAGGCAAGATAACAGGTCACATTGAGAGAATAATTGAAGTAGGACAAAAGGGTTGGGTTTCAACTGTTGGATTCAATACAAGTAGCGGAATGACAGGAAATCAAAGAGATGGTGGTGGAGTTTGGAAACGAAAAAGAAATTTATATCATTTTTTAGGAAGAATGCAATTACTTGGTTTAGTTGGATGGAGATCATAATGGAAAAAATTAAAAATATAGTGATTGTGATTGTTTTGATATTGATTTCATTGTTTGCTTTATTTATTATGAAATCATCAAATTCAAAATCAACTACTATTTATTTGAAAGGTAAAACTGATACAGTAGTGAAATTAAAACATGATACAATTACTTTGCAAGGTCGTGGGATAATTGAATATAGAGATAAAACTATTTACGTTGAAATTAATGGTAAAAAAACAGAAGTAACTCCATTTGAAGCGAAATTAGATACATTGATTAATCAAGACAGCATAAATATTAAATATAATTACCCAGTTAATGTATTTGATTTAACTTATAAAAGGCATGATTCAATAATTACAATTAATAAAACTGATACTTTAAAAACTGTAAATACTGAATATGTTAAAGACAATACAAAATGGTATGAAAACCTGATATATGGTGTTGGTGGATTTGTTATAGGATTAGTTGTAAAGTAAAATATAAAAATAGCAAGGTGGAGCAGTCGGTAGCTCGTTGGGTTCATATCCCAAAGGTCACAGGTTCGAGTCCTGTTCTTGCTTCTAATTTAAAAGAGGGATAAAATGCCAGTAATAGATGTAGGAAATGGTATAAATGAATCAGCTGTATCAGATTTAATATCGTCAGCAGTTGCAAGTTTGGTTAATTCGGCACCTGGAGTATTAGACACATTAGCTGAATTAGCAACAGCTTTAGGAAATGACGCTGGTTTTGCAGCTACAATTGCAACTGCTTTAGCTGGAAAAGCTTCAACGAGTTCAACTCACTCTCACGCTATGTCTGATATTACTGGATTGGTAAGTGCTTTAGCTGGAAAAGCAACTCCAACAGATATTACAACGGCTATTAATAATCTTGTTAATTCAGCTCCTGGTGCATTGGACACTTTGGCTGAGCTTGCAACTGCATTAGGTAATGACGCAAGTTTTGCAACTACAATTACTACTGCTTTAGCTGGGAAACAAGCTACTTTAGTTTCAGCTACCAATATTAAAACAATTGCAAGTAATTCAATTGTAGGTAGTGGTGACTTAGCATTGACTAAGACAATGGTTGGTTTGGCGAATGTAGATAATACAACAGACGCTGGTAAACCTGTTTCAACAGCACAACAAACAGCATTAGATTTGAAACAAGATAAATATAGTATCACTTCAATTGCTACTGCTGGAGCAACAACTACATTAACAAATGCAAGCACAAAAAGAATTATATATACAGGAACTTTAAATCAAACTTGTGTCTTGCCTGTAGTTTCTACTTTGGTTTTAGGGGATTGGTATTTATTAGTAAATGATAGTACAGGAACTGTTACAGGTCAAACAAGTGGTTTGAACACTTTGGTAACTTTAGCAACTTTGCAAAGTGCTTTAATTCATTGTACAGCAATTACAGGAACTGGCATTGCAAGTTGGACTTACAATATTGCAACTAAAAGTGTTGCAGGTGGATTGACTAATTGGACTGAAAGTAATAATGTCTATTCTTCAAGATACAATGTAAAATATACTCCAAATTCAGCACAAGCAAATGTAGATACTGTAATTCAGCCAAAAGGTACAGGAGCATTTTATTTAGGTGCTCAAGCTGACGGTACAGCAACCGGTGGAAATAATAGAGGTGCAAATGCGATAGATTTGCAAACCGTTCATACTACAAATACTTACGTTGCAAGTGGGAGCAAATCAGTAATACTTGGTGGAGAGGACAATACAGCAAGTGCTACAGACAGTATTGCTGGAGGTTATTTGTGCAATGCATCTGGAGTTTATGCATTATCAATCGGTGGGAGTACATCGGCATCTGCACAAGCTACAGTTGCTTTAGGACAATCCACGAACGCAAGTGCTACAGGGGCAATGGCAGTTGCATATAAGTCAAAGGCTGACAAAAACGGACAACTATCAATGGGGTATAGCATAGGTACTGTTGGTGCTAGACAACATTCCTTTTTAACAGCAGTTTGCCAAACAACATCAACTTCCAATATAGAAGCCTTTTTAGATAATAGTTCTGCAAGATTAACTTTAGCTAATAATCAATTATGGGCTTTTAAAATTACAGCAATAGGGCAAAATACAACAAACACTAAATGGTGCAAACTTATTAGAGAAGGTATGATTTATCAAGTTGCAAATGCAGGCTCAACGGTAATTTCAACCATTGGTACTTTAGGAACAGACAGGGCGGCAGGGTCTTGTTTAGGTGCAATTACTATGACAGCAGACACTACAAATGGCTCTCTTAAAATTGAAGCGAATAGTGGTGAAACTGCAACATTGAATTGGTTATTTAAAATTGAATTAGTAGAAATTACAACTTAATAGGTGAACAAATGGCTTTAATAAGAGCAAATGGCAATTATATTAAAATAGTGTCAATTAGAACAGAGAATATGACTGTTGAATGTGATATATACCAAAATGTAGGTGCAAGACAAAGAGAAATTTTAGGCTCTTGGACTGATTTTGATATTAAGCAAAGAGGCTCATTCAATACAGCAGTTATCAAAGAATTAGTTTTACCCTCACAAATTATTCCAAATAATACTTTGGAAGATAGTTTGAGGTAGGGAATTAATGAAAAAATTACATGCAAGTACAAGTTTAGTCAAAGCTACATTAGGTGATGTTTATACTACTGATTGGTTTTCAAAAAATGAAGATACATATTTAAAACATGGATCATTTAAAAATTTCTCAATTCAATTAGCTTGGAGTTCTGTTGTTGGAACAGCCAATGGTACAATTGATATAATTGGAACTATTGATGGATTAGAAACTATTTTAAGTACTGTCAGCATAAACTCTACTAGTAATTTAACTGATGTTTCTTTTGTAAATTTTGATAGAATTGTAAATGCTGTAAAATTAAAAATTACATTCAACTCAATTACATCATTTACATTTGAATCTGATTTGGAGATTTATTTTTGAGTAAACTTTTTAAAATAAATTATGAAAGTGGAGATGTAGTATTGGAGTTTTACCAGGAGTAATCATTTCAGATTTTGATTTTAATGATTTAAATGCAAGTCCAGTAATTACAGGGATTGTACCAAATGGTAAAACGGTTCATAAATGTGAAGTTGAAATTATATCAGCATTTGATGATGATGCAAAAATTACTGTTGGAGATAGTGTTGGACATGCAAGTTTAATGACAATTGATGAAGTTGAACTTACTAAAGAAGCTACATATTTAAATGAGCCAGGACTAACTACATCAATAGATACTACATATTATATCTATTTAACTATTGGAACTCCAACAGTAGGCTCTGGAAAAATTAAAATATATTATCAATAGGGAAATAAATGCAATTTAATAATACAAATGGAACTCAAAAAGCAAAATTTTATTTAGGTGGTGCTAAGTCTGCCTTTTTAGAATTTTTGTCAAATAGATTTAGATTTAGAAACAACGCTGATAATGCATTTTTAAATGTATCTGTCGGAAATATACCTTTAACGGGTTCAGATAATAATGATGCAGTTGCTTTAATGGATTTAAAAGGTCGTGTCGCTGATATATCAATAGCATTTAATGGTGGTTCACCAGCATCTGTTGTGAATGGTTCTTTTGCATTTTGTCACACTTCAGGTGGCTCTTATACAGCTGGATATATTTACTATGGTAAGTCAAGTGCTTGGGTACAAATGCCAACAAATGTTTGTACAACAATTACTACTAGAACAGCCATTTCTGGAACTATTTCACTTGACGCAAACGCAATTTATGCTTACGAGGGTAGTTCTTGGGTTAAAAAAGGTAGAGGAGCGGACTTCGGATGGAGATGTATTGCAGTGCCATTTACATTCTCAAGCTCATTTCCATTAAGTTCAACTACTCTAGTTCCAGCAAATTCAGTTGTTACTAGAGCTATTGTTAATATAACTACTGGGTTTACTCTAGGATCAACTTTAAAAGTAGAAGTAAATTCAACATCTCCAATTACTTTAATGGATAGTTCAGCTGGAGACTTTGATTCAGATACAGCAAATCAATATGATAGTGACGGAGTGGTAACACCATTAACAGCTGGGGCTGTAAAAGTATCAAAAACTGGAACAATGACAGATGGAGAGGGTATAGTTTATGTATTGTTTGGGGAAACTGAATCATAATGAATACTCTATTCAAATTGATTAAAGGAATTAAAAACTTAGCTACTTCTCACAATGATTATGTTGTAGGTGTTGCTGAAAATGGAACTTTAACCAGAACCAATGGTAAAGAATTATATAAAGTTGGTTGGACTGACCAGACTGTAGATTTAGACCATACTGCTCCAAATTCAGAAACTACAGTTGTTCATTTAGAAACTTCATTTTTACTAGCTGGTTATGAACGACATATTAATCAAAAATATGCTTATGATGATAATTTACCTAGAACAATTGGAACTATTAACTCAATCGGTGGAAATGCTAATTTAACAACTGATGAATGGCTTGCTTTAGATAATAGACGAGTTATGATAACAGCTGAAGATGGCTGTTGGTTTAATATAGCAAATAATGGAGCAAAGATAGAGCATATTGGATTGTAGAAAGTTATGAATTACTTGAAGATTGGCAAAGATACTGGTTTAAAAGATATACTTTTGGAAGTAATGATATTACTTCTCCAGTAGAATATGATTTGCCTGTAAGTGCTGGCTTGCCTTATATAGGCTATTATAGTGTTGATGTATATTGCAATGTTGATGAAGTTAATAGTGTTGGAGCTAAAATTAACACTTTAACTCCACATTTATTAGAAGTGAAATCAAGAACTAGTGGTACATATTTATTAATTGACAAATCAGGTCACTTTCTTCCTGATCCAGCTGCACCTTTGTCAAAATGGTTAAATAACTCTTTGCAAGGCTCTGCGATAATCGAAGTAACTGGTACTGATTGTACCGATAGAGGTATTGTTGTTAAAGTAACTTTACCAAATACAGCTTATGCAAAATATGTTAGTGATGGATATTTACACGTTCATTACTTAGGTACTCAAATTGGAAATAATTGTTCTTAATAATTAATTTAAAGGTTAAATAAAATGGCAAATCAAAAAGTTGCTTATGGTCATGGTATAGTTGATTTTTTCCCTATAGCATTAAACACTGGTGGAACTGCTTATGAGATATTAGACGGTTCGGATGTAGCTGTATCTGCTCCTACAACTTCTAATAAAGCATATAGAAATACATTGATAGGTTCTACTAAACCAGCTTTTCAAGAAGATGGAACTGTAAAACTATCATGGAATAACTATGATGGTGGTGAGGATTTCAATACATTTTTAAATAGATTCGCTGTTCCAGCTACATCTGCTGGTACAACACTTCCAGATGTTCAACTTGAAACAGGAGTTCTTGAAACTGGAGCATCTGCGACATCAAAATTAGTATTGGCTATTGCTTACTTACATCAAGAGAAATTATCATCAGCTACAAAAAGAATGTGTGTAGTTGCTGTTGGTACAGTTTCTCCAACTTCAGGTTCATTTGAGACAAGTGGAACTGACTATTCAAAACCAACACTTGAGTTTACTTCAATTAAAGTAAAAGTAGCTTGTACAGTTGACAAAGATATATTTGATTCTGCTGTGGTTACTGTTGGAGCTGACAAATCAATTGCAATTTCTAAAGGATTTTTAAGAGAGTTTTTAACTGCTGCCTAATACTCCAACTGGGGAGTGGTAAAACACTCCCTTTTTTATAATCATTGGTTAATAAAAATGATTGAAACAAAAAAGCTTACACTTTATTTTTTAAAATGGATATATAAAAAAATGATTGAAACAAAAAAAATTAAACTATATTTTGATATAGATGGCAAAGAATCAATGGTGGAAGTAAATGTTAAAAAACCATCAATGGCAATTAGAGACAAAGTCTTAATTGAACAAGAACTTTTCCAAGAAACCCTTGCTGGAATTAATGCTAAATATCCTATAACTAATGAGATGATTGATAAAGGTCAAGCATTACGTAAGGAAAGTTTGGAAAAAGGAGTTGAGATAACTGATGAAGAACTTCAAGTAAAATTGACTTCAGATTTAGACTCAAAAACTATTAATGAGATGAACAAACAATCAGAGCGTCAAAAAGATGAGATATATAGAGCAGAATGTCAATTAAATTTATCTGTGGCAAAACATATATTAGAAACTAAAAATATACCAACATCTTTTAAAAATAG
>JAPLFM010000011.1 GCA_026390675.1 Candidatus Kapaibacterium sp.
CAATATTTTTATTGCAATTTAAAATTGAATTACATCAATGAGGTATTAAAATGATCTCAAGGAATCTCTATAAAGGTATTGGAAAACCTAAACCATTACGATTTAATTATGCCGGTTTCTGGTCCAGAAGAATTGATGAAGCACATCGGTTGATATACAAGGTCGATGATGATGAGATTCAAATTGCCAAGTGCCGATTTCATTATGGTTTAGAAGTGAAATAGCTGCATCTTTCTTGTCAGGTTTTGAATTTTTAGTGGGAAAATAGAGGCGAATCGAGGTGAAGGGGTGCATTAATTGACAATTGATTATCATAATATTTTTCATAACTTTATATTACCCTCATAGGGTAGCTTTAAATTTGAACTATGAAAAAAGCAATTTTCGTTATTTTCTTTTTCCAAAGTTATTTTGCAATAAGCCAAAGTAAAGTTTCAGTAATTGTAAAGGGTCTTGAACTTGGAGACACTGCTTTAGTTAGAATCCAAAAAAGCAGTGCGAGTTTTAAATTTAAATATATTGGGGGTACTGGATCAGATATTAATATAATATTTGACTCATTAGCAAATGGCCCTTGGGCTCTAGGTGTTGATGCAAAGACTTATATCTTCCCACTCGCCACCACCTTGCATTTAAACAATAGCAATATTAGTAGTATAATTCAACTAACCAAAACTCCTATTGACAGTAATTTCAAATACAACTGGCAAGATGACAGCTCTTATGTTGGGCACGCTCAGCAATCTTATATTAATAATAAGGTAGAAATAAATGTTTTAAGCAAGGAAGAGAAAGTTCCCGATGATTTTAATGGAATTCAACTGCTATATACTTATGGTTTTTTGTTAAGTGATTCAATAACTAAATGGACTTCGGAAGAATCTTATAGGTTATACCAAAATATTACAAAATTAAATTTTCCAAAATTTGGAGAAAAGGCTTCGGCATTTGTTAGAGCAAAGGTTTTTATAACTGACCAGAATATTGAGAGAGACCTTGATATTATTAATATTAATGGTGTTGATATTATTACAATTTCTAGAGCTGCATTTACCTATGCAGCTCCTTTAGTGGTTACATTAAATAATGTTAAAGGAAAGTTTTTTTCAAAGAGGTTATTTAATTCAATAGTTTATTATTATACTGATAAAGGAATTAATGCCAGCAGAATTAGCGAAATTGCCACTAATAGATTTGGTATTCAATTTCTAGATCCATCCAATTTAATTACATCCCTAATGGGAGAAACTTATACTAATTTTCAATCATTTACTTCAGATGAAAAATTAGTTATCCTTTCAATGCTTGAAGAATATCCCGATGCGCTTCAACGCCAAACTGGACTTAAATATTTAATAAGAAGAATTAACGGTCAAATTGACTTAAGAAATCCTTTAGCAGCAGCTATAGCCTTTACAGGGGTAAACACTATTGAGTTTATGGAAGTCGCTTTTGCTGGACAAGATATACAATCAATGCAGCGGTTAGTACTTCATGAGAAAGCCCATTTTTTATGGGAATATACTTTTGATGGGATTACTAAAAGTGATTGGGCGACTTTAGGGGGATGGTATTTAGATCCCACTACTTTATCTGGCTGGTCAACCACCAATACAACCGAGTTCGTATCGGCATATGCGCATTTGCTGAACCCAAATGAAGATATGGCTGAATCGATTGCATTTTATATTACAAATCCTGATGCTTTAAGAAGTAGATCTATTAGAAAATTCGAATTTATTAGAGATAGAATTATGCAAGGCTCAAGGTATATTTCAATTATAAGACCTGATCTAACATTTGAAGTATATAATCTATTTCCAGACTACAATTACCCCGGAAAAATTAAGCGTACAAAATTAGAAGTAATTGGTACGGATACTTCAGATAAAAAAATTAGACTAGAAATTGAATTAACCATCCAAAATCAAAAACTTGATGGTGCGACACACGCTGCAACAAGATTCTCTAGTTCAGTAGGAACCTTTACCGATATGCATTTAAATGCAATCAATGACACTGGAAATATATTAGTAGGTGAAATTTCTTTATCGAAATTTGCTAAAAGTGGCTATCGGAAAGTGGACCAGATTGCTACTTACGACGCACAGAATAATGCACGTTTTGAAAGTAATGCAAGCTTTGGACTTAAATGTTTTGTGAATAATCCATTAGAAGATGTCACACCCCCGCTTTATATCCAAAAGTCTTTGAAGCTGGATTCAATTGTTGATAAATTCAATGATTTATCAGGCTATCTTGCAAAAGACATGTGCGGCCCTTGTGCAGATACTTTACAACCAACCACAGCAATAAAAGTTAGTTTTAAATTTGAAGAAAAACATACGGTTAATCCATTTGGAAGAGTTTTTGCAAATATAGATTTGCCTACCCTTGACAGTTCAGATAAATATAATATTAAACCTTACAGCATTTTTGCACAAACAAATGGAGAGGGGATAAAGAATGATTTTACAGACAGCTTGAAAACTGTAAATTTTTATTTCCCAATTCCTGATTATTACCCAAGTGGTTATTACACTGTCACACAACTTTCAATGCAAGATATTGCCTTAAATGAAAGAGTTGTTCAGTTAGACAAAGACACTACAAATACAAACTATTTTATACCTCCTTTAAATATTCATCAAAGAGGGATTAGAGATAGTATTTATATAAATACCAAATACCCGGATTATAAACCCCCCATATTAGACTTAAACAAAATCACTATAAAAGCAACTCCAACAAATCCTGCATCTCCAAATGGAGAAACACTATTTGAAATGTGGGTTTGGATAAAAGACACCACTGACTTTGCAGGTCATGCTGCTGGATTTGCAAGTGGTTATTATTATTTAAGAGATCCGCAAGGATTAGAGCACTTGTTTGATATTGCAGGGAATGGGAGTTCTAGTAATAATATATTTAGCGACTCGTCTATTTATGGCTTTAAAAGGTATTACGCTAAAACATTATTACCAGTTGGATCGCCTCCAGGAATTTGGGGTGTTTCTTCGATTGTTATTATTGATCAAGCCCACAATAAAAAATATTACTCCTTTGCAGAAATTGTTCGATTCGATGTGGAGCTTTCTAAGATTTTACAAGTAACTCCTTATGTTGAAATTTTAGGGAAAAGAATCAATTTATACAATCAAGATTCTGCAACAGTTCAATTTGGATGTAAAGACTGTTCCTCCCAAAATTATCGATTAAATATGTATAGTAATATGGGAGGAAGCAATGCTGTTTTTGAGGGAAAAATGAGTGCAGATACGATTACACTAACAAACATTCATTTAAAAGGAGTTAATGACGGGACCTTATTTGCTACAGTAATGATGCTTGATTCCACACAAGCATTAATTGGTATAGGCAAAGCGTCTTATACAAAAGACACAAAAGTTCCAACTAATTAAGATTTACTAGGAAAAAGCAATTTGGATTCACTTATAGTAAGTATAAAATCTGTTGAGTTGAATAGTGAAAACACTATAACGATTATCCAAAAGACTATAAACCCTAACTATTCATTAGGATTGGTAAATGGTGATTCGATTATAATTCAAAAAAATTCTGTAGATACGCTAGAAGCACTTAATAACTCAATTTTAGCAACTTTTTCAGATGGATTAATTGAAGTAAGACTAACATCAACTGATTCAGTTGGAAATATTGGATCATCTATTATAAAAACTATTTACAAAGATACAAAAGAGCCAATTCTAAATATTGATAAAGACAGTTCCGTTGCTTTAAAAACATATTTATCTATTAATTCAAATAAGAA
>JAPLFM010000172.1:0-19557 GCA_026390675.1 Candidatus Kapaibacterium sp.
AAAAGGAAATTCTAAAATATTGAAATTATCTTTAGATCCAAAACGAAGGCAATGGTTTCTTGGATTATGGGATAATTCTAGGCAATTTACATTACCTGTTAAATATGAATAATATTTTCTAATGAATTATTTGGGTTTAACCATTTAAATCATATTTCCAAGATTTTTTTTACTTTGTGAATTCTCTTTTAGAAGTGATTAGTTAAAATCAAAATTAAAATTTTTTTCATTATTATTCCTTAATAAATTTTTCAATTTGATTATTAATTCTAACAAAATAAACTCCTTTAGCTAAGCTTGAAACATCTATTTTATCTTTAAAATCTGTTTGCATTATCATTTTTCCTTTATCATCTAAAATCAAAATCTTATTATCAGATAAATTATTGCTGTTTATAATTATAATCTCATTTTTTGCTGGGTTTGGTATAATTAAAAATGAGTTTAATCTTCCTTGATTTTGAACTCCTGCTAATATCGTCAACCAAGCCATTTGACGCGCACCAAATACATAAGGTAATTGTTTAAAATAAAAAACTTCTTGATGTAATAAATGAAAATTATCAAATTTAAAAATTAGTCTTCTCTTATCTAAAATTGAAGTATCTGGATACATGGTATGCTCTTCAATTATAGTAAAAGTCCCTAATGAAACACTTAAAGAGATTAAACTATCTTTTAATGCGGAATATGCGGGTAGTATATTGCTTAATGTGTAAGTTATAAGAGAATCAGAAGTTGTAACAAAGTTTCTTGGTATTACATTATAATCAAATGTAACTAAGTATTTTCCTTTGCCATATGGACTTGTGATATCACGTTTAACAGGCCCACAAGTATCCCACATTAAGCTATCAGGGTTATTGACCCACTGAGTTTGTTCCCATTATCTTCAAATTGAGCAGGCACCACCTGCAAGCAACTATCGGGTGGGAAGGCCTTAGCATTCGTAAAGCAAGCAATATATATTATTGCTATTAAAAAAAACTTCTTCATAAGAGTAACTCCTAATTATGAAATATAAAAAATAGAATAAAATTAATTATGCAAACAAAATAAATAAAACAATACGATTTTGAAGAATTGAACAACTCTTTCAGGTATAATTTCTTTATTGGAGCGAATACTTAAATTTATATTGCAGTTTATTTAGAAATCAAAAAATTATATAAAACTAAACAAATATTATATTAAAAATCATTGTTGTCTGGCTTCTGAAAAAAAGTTTAAGCATCCGAAGGTTTTTAACCTTCTGATGTTTTTGAGAGAATGCGATTATACCATGAAAGAGACAATTGTCTCAGTTCAGGGTGAAGAGAAAAAGATAAATGCTGGATTCCGTAACAAGCACACAATCGTATGAGGAATGACAGTCTTATAGGGGCAATTCATGAATTGCCCCTACTGAATGTGTGGGAGACGCATAATCATGCGGCTCTACGAATGCGGAATACAAATGCTGGATTCCTGAACAAGTCAGGAATGACAAAAAAATACAAATGCAAAGACTGGATTCCTGAACAGGTCAGGAATGACAAGGCAAGACACAGACTCTAATGTTTGTGCAACTGATGGGAATAAATTTATTTTCTATTCTTAACCAAAAAGAAAGAATCTTTAATAACAGAGCTAGAACCAAATACTCCAATTCCTTTACCAGTTGTACTTTTTAAACTATTTAGAAGAGTATTGTACTCACGTGAAGTTCTATTTTGTAAAAACCATCTAATCATATTGTAATCTGGTGCATAAACATAAACTTCTTGTTTGCCAAACCATTTGAATATTGACCAAACAACTGGGGTTTTGGTTGTAGGTAAAATTCCCATACTTGTCTGATCTTTAAAGAAATTATTCCCTCTCACTGGTCTATTAATTCTTCTGTTCTTTTCCTTTTCATCTTGACTTGATGTATATTTTCCATACTCTAAAGTGTCTATACACTTAACAGCAATAATATAATATGGTGAAGTAGCTATGGAAGCCCATGCAATAGTATCAGTTGGATTGGCAGTAAGCGAATCTAAAGGGAATTGAACTTCTTTTCTAATCGAATATTTTGAATCCCAAGTAGTTGGCATTGGAGTTGTAGTTTCGCCTGTTGTAATTTCACCATCTAAAAACTCAACTCTTATTTGATATCTAGTTTGCTCTTTTATCAAATAGCTTGTGTCCTGGGCATAAAATTTTAAAGAATCTGGAATTAGCTTCAATGATTTGACAACAATCCCATTTGCATCAAGTTCGTTTATATATGCTTCTTTTACTTGAGCCAATCCTTCCTTAATGCTTTTATCTAATTTAAATGAGTCAGTCAATGCTTGAGATTTGGAAATACTTATTTCGTTAATTGGCTGACCAACAAAGATAAATGCTTCTATTAAATATCTTTCTTGATAGTCACCCAAAGGCACAGGATCTTCGCAAGATGATATCAATAGTAAAAGTAAAGAGCAAGCTAGTATTGAGTTTAATAATTTCATTTTTTCCTTTAAAACTTAACTTCTAATGAGAATGTTGGAATAATTGGTAGCAACTTAACATCAGTTACTTCAGCTTTAGCACCCGATGTATCATAATATCTAAACCAAATATCCCTTCTACTATAAACATTATAAATATCTAAAACTACTTTTGCTTGCAAGCCAAACATATTAAATTTATAACTACCATTTATATTTAATTGGTGTGATGGAGATAGTCTCAATCCATATCTATCCGACATAAATACTTTTCTAGAGCCATAAGTTTGTTCAGGTAAAAGTGATTGAAATTGGGATGTAGCACCAGTATATGGCTGACCTGTTTGAAATGTAAAGTTTGCACCAGCATCCCACGTATCATCAAAATTATATTGACCAACAATTTTAAAATCGTGCCTTCGATCGTATTTTGGATGGAAAGTTTTGCCTCCATTTAAAGAGTCAAATGTTGCATTGATAATTCCAAATCCATATCCAGCCCAACCAGTAAATTTGCCTATTCTCTTTTGTAAAAACAATTCAAATCCAAAAGACTCTCCATTTCCTTGATACAAAGCATCTCTCCCTGTACCAATTTTCAAAGCATTTCTATTAAGTTCGTTTATATTTTCTAAAGTTTTATAGTAAACATCTAAATTTAAATCATAATTTTCTAATGGGTTGGTTTCAAACGAAATAATGTAATGTTGTGAGCGACCTAATTCTAAAGTGCTGTCTGTTCCAAGCCAAGTATCAAAAAAAGAAAAGTCGGGTTGAGTAGCCAATTTTAGGTTTTGATGATAAATACCCCAAGCAGCTTTTACCGATAAATTAGGTAAAGCTTGATATCGAAATGCAAAACGTGGATCAGAAGTTACTCGATTAATAAATTGCCAATAGCTTAATCTCCAGCCGCTTTGAATACTAAAATCTTCATTTATCTGATAATTAAATTGGGCAAAGGAGTTGAAGGAGTAATCTTTAACAGTAAAATTAGTAGTTCCATTACCCGAACCTTCAGGAATAGAATCTGAATTTGCAAAATTTGATAAATATTTGAATTCATATTTATTAATTTCAAAACCGAATTTTGAAGTAAATTGTTCATTTACAAGCCATTCAAAGTTACCTTTAACTGTTATATCATTTATAGAATTAGCTACTAATACTTTATAACCTGAGTTATCACCAGTAAAGCCATTTTCATATTCACTTCCACTAACACTTAGAGTGCTAAATAATGATTCATCAAAGATATGTGTCCAGCGTAATGCACCCAAAGTATTAGCAATATTAAGATCAATTCCTAAACCAAAAGCAGAGTAATTCAGATGATCTTTGCTTCTGAATGCACTTAAAAATATTTTGTCATTTGAGCCAAAACTTTGGTTTATTTTTGCATTTATATCATAAAAATTGAAGTCTGGCAATGGGTTTTCTTTATCTTCTGGTACTAAAGCTTTAAGAAGTTCTAGATATGTTCTTCTACCACCTATATAAAATGAGCCATTGCCCAAAGGTCCCTCAAATGATAATCTTGAAGATATTGCTCCAACAGAAGCCAAACCTTCGAATTTTTCTTTATTGCCATCTTTCTGTGTTATATTAAGTACTGCAGAAAGTCTTCCGCCATATTCTGCAGGGAATCCGCCTTTAATTAATTCAACATCTTTTATAGCATCAGCATTAAAAGTTGAAATAAAACCAAACAAATGAGAAGGATTATAAACAGCTGAACCATCTACTAATACTAAGTTTTGGTCAGGTGAGCCACCTCTAATATATAAACCAGATGATATTTGAGATGATGTTAAAATGCCTGGAAGCATTTGCAATGATCTAAAAATATCTGATTCGCCACCAATTCTTATTTCTTTTAATTGAGAAACGGGTATATTGACTTTAGAAATTGATATTTGCCTTTTTTCATCTTCTCTATCTGCATAAATCGTAACTTCTTTACTATTTGTATTTGATAATTTTAAAGCAAAATCCTTTCTTATGTTTTTACCTTTTAATAAAGATATTTTCTCATTAATTTTTTCGTAACCAATGTAACTTATATTAATTTGGTAATTGCCTGGAGGTATATTTTTGATTGAAAAGTAGCCGCTTTTGTTGGTGTATGCTCCATATTTAGTACCTTTAAGAGATACCGAAGCACTTATTAAAGTTTCTTTTGTTGTTAAGTCTGTAATATAACCATTTAAAGAACTATTCTCTTGAGCGAGTATTTTAGATGATAGACCAATCGTGATAATAAATACAATTAGAAAACAAAACAATAAATTTTTAAACATTTTAAATCAAATCTCTCTAGTTTTTGATTATATATACGTATTAAACAATAAAAAGTTATAAAATTCGGTTCAAAAGAAAATAATCTTATTCCATTAAATTAAATTTTAATAGATTTCATTTCAATTCCAATAATTGTTTTATTGACAATTACAAAACTAACTATTGAAACAATAATTGCTGAAATAACAGATGCCCAAAAGATACCATATAATCCAAGATTTAAAATCTTAGTTGCAAAAAAAGCTAAAGGAATAAATAGTAAAAATATTTGGCTAACTGTTAAAAGTGAAGACGTGACAGGTTTTTGAAGTACGTTCAATGCTGTAGTATTTATCATTGAAATACCTCTAAATGCTAAACTAATTGAATTAATACTTAAATACAATACCATAATATTAATTACGGACAAATCATCTCTCATCATCATAGAAATGTGTCTTGCAGTAAAAAGAAATAATACTATTATGAAAAATCCCCAAGCAATAGCAAAGAGATGACCTAATCTTAAGCTTTGTTTGATTCTATCTATATTTCCAGCTCCAACATTTTGACCAACAAATGGTCCTATTACGCTCGAAAATGCCATAAATACCGATAAGGCTATTATATCAACTCTTGAAGCAGCACCAAAAGCAGCAACAGCAGATGAGCCATAACTTGAAACTAAGCGAATAACTACACTAATTCCCAAAGGCATTACAATGCTAGTAGCAGTGCTTGGCAATCCAACTTTTAATATTGCTTTCCAAGATTCACTTAATTCTGACCAACTTGGAATGTTAACAGCTAACATCTTGTCACGTTTATGAATAATATAAATAGATAAAACCAAAGTTACCATCCTTGCTAGTAAAGTAGCAAGAGAAGCTCCGGCTATACCCATTGCTGGAAATCCACCCATACCAAATATTAAAACAGGGTCAAGCAATACATTCATAATTCCTGCGGCAAGCATTATCATACTTGGAGTTTTTGTATCGCCAATTGCCCTAGTTGCATTATTAATTATTAAAGGTATTACTAGTGCAAATTGCCCTGGTATCCAATATTTCATAAATTCTTTAATCAAAGGCATTACTTCAGGTTTTGCTCCTAACATAGTAAAGATTGGAGTAAAAAAAATATAAAAAAGTGCAATAAAAAATGTTACAACAAACAAAGCTAAAATTAAGCTATCTCGAGTTAATCGTTTTACTAATTCATTATCTCCTTTACCAATTGCTTTTGATATTTCGGCTGAAGCACCATTACCCAAACCAAATGCTACTCCCATAACCAAAAAATCAACTGGAAAAGTAAATGTCATTGCTGCTAGAGCATTTGTTCCAATTTTTGCCACCCAATAAGTATCTACAAAAGTAAAAGACATTGCAGCACCAATACCAAATATCATTGGAATAGTATTGAATAATAATAATTTCCCTACCGAACCTTCTAAATACCTTGCTTTATTTTTCATTTAATTTTTCATTTGTGTTAAGATTCTATTATTTAGACGGTAATATTTAAAGGTATTTTAAAAATAAAAACAAAGGTAATTAAAAATCACCTTTGTTTTTATTAAATTGAACTTGTTTTTAAAATTACTTTTTCAGACAATTTAGCTTTTCTAATATTGCACCATCTTTGGTAACAATTTTTAAGAAATAAAAACCCTGAGAGAAACTTTTTGTATCTAAACTAATACCATTACTATCTAACTTTCTAATATCAATTTTCATTATTTCATTACCTGTTTCATTGGTAATTGAAAGTTCGGTAATTTCTGAAACGTCACCTATTAATTGTAATGTAACTTTTTCATTAAATGGATTTGGATAAATGTCAATCTTTAGTTTTCCAATTTCAATTACTGAATTTTGATCCTTTGATGTTTTAAAACTCCATTCTGATGACCACTCATTATCTCCTTCTAATGACTTCGCTTTTACTCTCCAATAAAAAGTTGAGTCCGGTGGAAATACAATATTCTGTTTAGTTTCTTTAATATTTGGATCATTATACATAATATTAGTATAAGTTTCATTTCTAGAAATTTGAAGAGTATAAGAAATTGCACCTTTGGTAGGTAACCATTCTAAGTAAATGCTTTGAGGAACATCTTGTTTTTTATTTGTTGGTTCAAAGAGTTTAGTTGTATCCATAAGTGTTTTTATATTCCACACATTACCATAAGGGCTTTCAAATTCACCAATTTTAGTAAGAACTCTCCAATAATAAGTAGTATATTTACTCAACCCTTTCACTTCTTGTTGTAAATCAGTCAATGTATCCTGATTAAAAAGTAAATTAGAAGAGAAATCTGCCTTATCAGAAACTTGTAAATGATAGGAAGTTGCGTTTTTTATAGAGTTCCATCTAAAAATAACTGAAGTAGGCATATTAGCTTTTCCACTATCAGGAGCAACTAATTGTGGTGACTGAATAGCAGTTTTGAATGACCATATTTGAGACCATTCACTTTCACCTTCATTATCTTTTGAACTTACTTTCCAATAATAAAGTTTATTATAATTTAGACCTTCAATTATTTGATTGTTTAAACCACTTGTTTTACCATTATAAATGTTCACTAAAAATAAAGAATCTTCGCAAACATTCAAAAAATAATCATTTGCTGCTAAAACATTTTTCCATGTAAAGTTAATATTAATGCTGTTTTTAACACTATTATTAGCTGGAAAAATTAGTTGTGGTGAAGGTAAAGAAGTTTTGAATTTCCAAGCAGTTGACCAACCTTCAGATAGCTCTGAAGAAACTCTCCACCAATAATTAGTTAGTGGCTTGAGTCCTTTCATTATTAAATTTGTATCTAAAGATTTAAAAGTAAAATCAGTTTTATTAAATAGTGAATCTTCAGAGACTTGAATTGTAAAAGTTTTACTAGCTATTTCTGTTTGGTACCAAACAAAAGTAGAGCTATTCTTTACTCCAACAGCATATCTTACTGGTGTTTTAAGTATTGGCGGAACAACAGTGGTTGTAAAACTAAATACATTTGACCATTCACTATATGACCCATAATTTTTGCCTCTTGTTCTCCAAAAATATTTTGTAGCAGGTAAAAGCTCACTGCTTATTGTATAAGAGTTAGGAGCTAAAACTACTTCTAAATCTCTATAAGTAAAATCAGAATCTCGTGATAATTGATAATGATACAATTCTGCTTTTTTTGAAGAATCCCAACTAAAACCCGCATTTTTATAACTTATTTTAATTGATTGAGTTAAAGGTATTTTTAACTTAGGAATCCCCATACTACCTGGGTATATATTTCTATATAATGCTTTTGTAGTAAAGAAAACATCCTTATCAGGATTAATCTGAATAAAGTTTATTCTTCCTACATTGAAAGCTCGATTTAAAGAATCCCAAGTTTGCCCATGATTTCCTGTTCTGTACAATCCATTATTATTCAAAGATCCTACGTAAACAGTATCGTCATTAAATATTTCTACTTGGGAATTGGAGCAAGTTTTAGTTGTATTTGGGAAAAGGAATCTCAAAGTGTCGTTTTTGATTAAAGTATTTCCGCTAGTATAAAATTGAACTCCAGCTGAATTCACAGTTATTAAGCTGTTGTTTTTATCTATTGAAAAATCAACTATACTAGAATTTTGATAAGGTGTGATTGAATAATTTGAAAAATTAATACAATTATCATTACTTCTTAATATTTTAATGTCAAAACCGCTATATCCTCCAAATGCAATAGCATTTTTATTTATACTTTTAATAATTACAGAGCCTGAACTATATTCAGTATTTAAAGTATCCCAATTCAATCCTTGGTTATCAGATTTAATTATTTTTGTAATTACCATTTTAACAATTTTTTTATTACCCATCGGATCAGTAATTTCAACTGATTTTTGAGTAGCTTTCACTGCCATAATTCTGCTACCATTGGTTCCACCTTCATAAACACTTACAATAGTATCACCTGCTAAATACTGATTCCATGAAGTACCATTAGTAGAAATATAAAGTCCATCAGAAGCAGCAGCGTAATGTTTATTACCAACATAAACATCAGATACAATTTTAGATTCAAATCCAGCAACATTAGAAAAAGTGGTACCATTGTCATTAGATTTGAACAATCCACCCAACTCATTACAAGAATAAACAAGGTTGTTTAAAAATGGATACACCATATATGTTGGCTGAGTATTAAGTGGATTACTCGTCAAATTTTCATAAGTCCAAAAACCATCTGTACTTCTTAAATAGCCATCAGCCGAACTAAAAGCAACCATAGTTCCATTTGTTCTTTGGGCTATTGCTCCAACTCCACCTCGTGTCTGGAAATTCCTAACATAATCATCATAAGCAACTCTTTTATAAACCCATATTCCTTGAGAACGAGTACCAACAACCAAATCTTTATTATTTGAGTTTTTATTAACTGCCACACAAGCAAAATTATTATCAATCATTGTGTTATCTTCTGGAAGTAAAAGTTCTGCCCACGCTTTTCCATCATTATCAGATTCAAAAATCGCTTTACCATTGGTGTAACAACTTACAGCTGTTCCCCTTGCAATAAAAAAACCATTTATAAATTGCGAAGTAACTCCACCATTACTTCTAACCCAAGATTTACCAAAATCATTTGAAGTATAAACTCCATTGCCATAAGTTCCAGCAAAAATCACATTTCTTGTATTTACTATTAAACAATTAATATCTCTATAGTTTAACCCACTAAAACTTTGATTCCAAGTATTGCCAGAGTTGGTTGATATAAATACTCCATCACCGTAAGTACCACAAATTATAGTATCTTTTGTATGTACATATAAGCATTTTACTATCATATTGGTTAATCCAACACTAACACTAGTCCAATTAAGGCCACTATCGGTTGACTTAAATACTCCACCACCAAAAGTGCTGGCAAATAATTCGTTATTTGGTCCTACTTTAATATCTGTTATGTGTAGGTTAGTTAATCCAGTATTAACTGAAGTCCAAGAAGTAGCATCATCTGTAGATTTTTTTATCCCTGCTCCCCAAGTTCCAGCAAAAAGAACATCGCTTTTGTTGTAAACCAAAACTTTAGTTTCATTGAAATTTGGTCCTGGCATCATACCAAATTCATCTTGCGAAAAAGTAAGTGTAATGAAGCTGAAAAGCAGAATCAAAACTATTATAAATTTTTTCATATTTTTTTTATTTTTGTTAGAACAATTTTCAATTTAATAACTAATTTTAAATTAATAACTACATTTATATTATAATGTTACAAAATATTTAAAAATAATTCAAAAAAATTTACAAAATATGATTAAAAATAAAAAGTGTAAAAATGGATTTTGTATTAATAAAAGAGACTTTTTTTATATCTTGGCATAGAAATGGAAGTTTTTTATTTGAAAAAACAATTTTTAATTAACATTTCAGTCTTAGTCTCTTAGATTAATTTCTCAAAAAATATTTAAGTTTAGACATAAAAATGGAGAAAATATTTGATTTTATTGCTACTTATTTAATTTATTCTTACATCTTTAACAACATTCAAATTGAAAGTAAACGATTATGATGAAAATTTTCCTTTTTGTTACATTATTATAAAAAGTGAATTTGAGTAGCTATTTAAAAAAAATATTTTCGATAAACATTTTTATCATTATTCTTTGTGTCATTTCAATTGAAATTGATTCAAATACCCTTTTGTTAGCTAATCAATCTAACATATCAGTTAATTTTAATGCCAATCTTTCAGGATCAATTCTAAGTCCATATTTATTAATGTCTCTTGTTCAACAAGAAATTGATTTAGAAGAAAATCTTTACAAAAAAGATTCTCTTGATAGAATTAATGCATTGCTTTGGAAGAAATCTGTATTTAACTCTCCTTATAATAGATATAAATCTAATCAGAAGCAATCTAAATCACTTCTAATAAAAAATTCATTAGATAGTAATGGTAACAAATTTAACAATACTGAAACAGTAAATGGTATTGATGTTACGCCTTCATATAATCTTAATTTAGACAATTATTTGAGATTAAGAAAAGAGAAACTACAGTTGAAAATGTGGGATTCTTTAACTACATCTTATGATATTAAAAAGGCTTTAGGGAGTAGAGATTTATCTCAAATGCTTTCAAGTGCAACAGGTTTAGAAATACCATTACCACCGAGTCCACTTTTAGGAATCTTTGGAAAGCCTGAAGTAAGCATTAATGTAAACGGTGAAGTTAATTTAAGAATGGGCTGGAGATGGGATAAACAAAATTTAGGTACAGTATCGGCTTTTGGGCAGTCTCAAAGTTCTCCTATATTTAGTCAAGATATTAGAGTAAATGTGAGTGGTGGTATTGGTGATAAGGTAAAAATTGGAACAGATTGGAATACTAAAACTACTTTTAACCGAGACAACAAATTTAAAGTTGGTTTTGATGGGTATGATGATGACATTGTAAAAAAAGTTGAATTTGGAAATGTTACTCTTCCACTCGTATCAAGTTTGATAGGTGGGGGGCAAGCATTATTTGGAGTAAGGGCAGATTTTCAATTTGGACCTTTGTTCTTAAAAACCTTGCTTTCTCAAAAGAAAGGTGAAAGGAAATTTATAGATGCAAGAGGTGGCTCTTCAAAACAATATTTTTCTATTAGAGCATACGACTATGCAAGAAATCATTTCTTTTTAGATACTGCATATAAAACTGTTTATAAAGAGTATTTTGTAACTACACCTGGTATAATACCACTTTCAGCAAATAAAACTAGAATAAAAACCCTTGAAGTATGGGAATCAAATAATGTTGTGGGTGATGTAAAAGCTACCTCAGCTTCACCTGCAAAAGCGTTTGCTGATTTGGATGCACTTCCTTATGGTGTTAAATACCCAGACAGTTATAAAAGTAAAGCAATTGAATCTGGTGTTGTTGAATCAGGAAGATTTAACAGGTTGGATACAAATCAATTTAAATTTGATAGAAACCTTGGCACTTTAGTAATATTAAATTTAAAAACTGATAGAACTTATGCTGTTGGTTATAAAATTGAAAATAATTCTACAGGACCTGATGATGATTTATATATTGGTACTTTAAATGAAAATGCAAAATTAGTTGAAAAGGATACTTTAATTCTAAAACTTATATACCGTCAAAGTTTGCAACCCGGATTTAAATCAATTTGGTCTCGTCAAATGAAGAATATTTATAGCATTAATGCTGCAAATATAAATATGGATGAAACTAAAATTGGGGTTTGGTATCAAAGGCAGTCTAATGATTCAACTGATGTATTAACTGGGGCTCCTGATAAAGTTGTAACAATATTAGGTGTCGATAGAGTAGATCAATCAGGGCAAGTAAAACCAGATGGTCAGTTTGATTTAAAAAATTCACCATTTTTCAATACGGAAAGAGGCGAAATAATATTCCCAACTATTGAGCCTTTTAGAGAAGGTTTAAGAGACTATTTCTTAAAACTAGGAAATCCTACTCAAGCAGAAGCTTATGTTTATAATGAAGTTTATGATACAACTTATGATGTAGCAAAAAGAAATACAGCTCGTGATAGATTTATGATTACTGGCGAAGTTTCAGGTAAATCTTCTGGAAGGATTTCTTTAGGAGCATTTAATTTAGCACCCGGAAGTGTAAAAGCTAGTCTTAATGGTGTTCCTTTAAAGGAATATCAAGATTTCGTAGTAGATTATACTGCTGGACTAGTTACTTTCAAAAATGAACAAGCAAATCTTCCAAATGCTAATGTTAGGGTTGAATATGAACAACAAAATATTTTTGATGTAGCTACAAAAACTCAAGCAGGGCTTCGGGCAGATTATAGGTTGTTTAAGGGAAGACATACCAATGCAGACTTGGGTTTTACTTTTATGCATTATAATCAATCTTATGTTGTTGATAGAGTTCAATTAGGTCAAGAACCAGTTGCAAATTCAATGTTTGGCTTTGATGCTAGGTTGACTATGGATACACCATGGCTTACTGAATTATTAGATTTGTTACCATTTTTTGATACCAAAGCTGCTTCAAGTTTTTCTATGTCGGGTGAATGGGCTATGATGCTTCCAACTCCTAACAAAAGAACTTCAACAGTTGCTTCTGATAATGGGCAACCGGTAGTGTATGTTGATGACTTTGATGGAGCACAAAGGTATATTTCTCTTGGTATTAATCCTTCACAATGGCAACATTCTTCTCAACCAATGGATACTTTAATTGGCAAAGACGATGTAACACGATCATTGTATCGTGGTAAATTCTTTTGGTTCAAACATTTTTTACCTTATGTTCCTTCAAAAGAAGTTTATCCAAACAAAGAAACTTATTCAGGCAATAGCAATATTGCTCCATTGGAATTATATTTTGATCCTACAAAACGAGGTATTTATAATCGAAATGAGAAATTCTTAGATGACAAAAACCCTGAATTTGCTAATCAAAATCCAAAATGGACTGAACTACCTGAAAACAAAGAGAAAGTATGGGGTGGGATGCAAAGACTTCTTTCAAGTTTTAATACAAATTTTGACAATGAAAATATTGAGTTTATTGAAATTACAATGAGATGGTCTTTGGGTTTAGGTGGGTATGAACCCGGGAAAACTAAAATGTTTATTGATTTAGGTCAAATTAGTGAAGACATTATACCTAATCAAGCTTTAAATACAGAAGATGGTAGTACTTTAGCTAATCCAATTCCAAATGGTAGAATTGACGTTGGTGAAGATAGAGGTATAGACACTCTTAGCAATGCTCAAGAAAAGATTGATTATCCAAGTCCTTTAAATTTAGAAGATGATCCGGCTAGAGATGACTATGTTTTTGATTTTACTAAGTCTGATGATTCAAGAAAACTATCAGATTGGGAAAAGTATAATAATTATGAAGGCAATGCTTCTTTTGCTGAATTAGGTCAATTTCCAGATAAAGAAATATTAAACGAAAATAATGGTCAAACAATTGCATTAGATAATAGCTATTTTAGATATGAAGTCAATTTGGACCCAACAGTTGGTAGAAATACACAAATTGTCGGTGGTGCAAATGGATGGTATGTACTTAGAATACCTGTAAGGAAACCTGATAGTAAGGTTGGGAACCCACTATTTTCAAATATCCAATATGCAAGAGTATCTGCAAAAGGTGGATTTTTGGATACAAAAATTGTTGATTGGAGGTTAATTGGTTCTCAATGGCAAAGGATACATAATTTTCAATCTAACTTAAGTCCAAATGATAGTATTCTTCAGTTAGCATTTGTAAATCTATTTGAAAATAGTCAAGCTCCAGATTACTACACAATGCCTCCTGGAGTTTTAGCCCCATTACAACCCAATGCTGACCCAAGTTTGCAAATTAGATTAAATGAACAGTCACTGGCTATTTCTGTTCGCAATTTAAGATATGGTGAAGAAAGAATGGCTGCCAGAATTATGCAAAGACAAGATATTTTTAATTACAAAAAGTTAAAATTCTTCTTTCATGGTGATGGCTCTATGCCTGATAATCTTGTTCCAGGAGCAATACCAAAAGGTTATGCTTTTATGAGATTTGGTATTGACTCTAATAACTATTACGAATACAGAAGACCAATTACTCGTGGCTGGCAAGATGTAGAAATAAATTTGCAAGAATTGACTGCTATAAAACAAATTAGAGATACTTCAAGGATTTATGAAAAACAAACATATCCTTTGAAAAATGATCCTTTAGCAAAATTTGCTATTCGTGGAGACCCTATTTTGACTAGAATTCAGTTTTATGCTGTTGGGATAGCAAATCCAAACGAACAATTCCCAAATGAACTAACTACTACTGTTTGGGTAGATGAACTTAGGCTGATTGAACCTGAACAAAGTAATGATTGGGCTGCTGTTGCTTCTGCAAGTTTAAAATTAGCTGACCTTGGAACAATTGATGCTTCATTTAATAAGCAACAACCTAACTTTCATAAGCTGGAAGATAGATTTGGAAATAGAACTTCTCAAGATAACTTTACTGTTACAATGACTGGGAATTTGGAAAAATTTGCGCCTGCAAGTTTTTCAGCAATGAAAATTCCTATTACCTATACTCACGCTGAATTCGTCACAGATCCAAAATATGTTGCTAATAGTGATGTAAATTTGCTTGAAGCATCTTTAGCCGCAAGATCAGCACTACCAGCTACAGCAAGTGAAGCTGAGAAAAAAGCAGCAGCTGATGCTGTAATCGGCAAATCCCAATCACTAAAGGTTCAAGATAGTTGGGCTTTGACTTCTATCAAGTTAGGAATTCCAATTAAGTTTTTCTTAATTGACCAAACTCTAAATAAAATGACTTTTGGCTACTCATATTCACAAGAATTTGAAAGATCTCCTCTGTATGCTGAAAAATTTAATTGGATGTGGAAGACCAATGCTCAATATACAAATTCTTTTGGAGAATTGTTACCTCTTGAACCATTATCTTGGGCTAAAGAAATTCCAATTTTAAAAACATATTCAAAATGGAAAATGAACTTGTTTCCTAGCACAATTACTCTTGGAGTAGATGTAATGAGAAGAAGGCAAACCGAACAATCTCGATTCCTAGATATACCAAGTCCGGTAGTTAGAGATTTTACAGCTAGAAGATCAGCCCAGTTTAATTGGAAATTATCTCAAGGCGGTATCTTAAGTCCAATAATAGATTATACTGTTAATACTGTAAGTACATTACTACCTTATGAATTAGATGAAATTGGCAAACAAAGAACAGGTAGAGATTTAGGGCGGGAGATATTTTTAAATAATGGTGCTATATTTAAATTTGGCGACAATAGCCAGCATAATCAAAATATTACTATTAATCTTAAACCATTAATTCCTGATATTTACGGAATGAATAAATATTTGGAAATGACTGGTTCGTTTGTAACTGATTATAACTGGAATAACCCTCTGCAACCCGATCCAGCTTTTACAGATAGAAGTAAAAACACTGGTTATAATAACAAAATTAGATTTAATAATGCCCTAAGTCTTCAGTCTTTGGCTGATGAATGGTTCAATATTCAAAAAGAAACACCATTTAGAGTGGGTACTAAAGATACAATGCCAAGAGATATTTTAGGTGCTGCACTTAAAATATTCAAAACTGTATTCTTAGACTTTAGAAGAGTTGATTTTACTTTAGATCAAACTAATACATCTACAAATCCGGGAGTTTTTGGAGGAAATGGATTTAATAATGTTTGGGGTAGAGGGCTGACTTTTAGAGAAAGCGATAATATTTATGGTCCAAGTTTTGCATATCAACTAGGACTTATAGAAAATCCACATGGAGATGTAAACCTTGTTCGTTCAAGTGCTTTTCCATTTTTTGGATTTAATACAACTCCTGGATTAAGGCCTGCTAATTCTATAATGCAAGACAATTTTAATCAAAAAACAACATTTAAAATTACAACTTCAAGAGCACTATGGGAAGGAGCTACTCTTGATTTGAGTTGGAAAACTGACTTAGGATATAATAGAAATCAAACAGTAATTACTGGACCTGACAAAGTACCTAATTTTTCAAATATTGTTGCTTTAGAATCTTTTAATAGAACTTTTGTAAGTTTTCCGTCAGTATTTGGAATTAACTTATTTAATAATAGAATCGAAGATGTTGTTAATAGGTTTAATCAAAAAAGAGATGTTATCCAAAGTGATAATACTTTGGATACTATTCAAAAGAATAGAAAAATACAAGCTGCTTTAGCAGAATCTTTTTCTCAGAGTTTGGAAGCATTTAGTTTTAGTTCTGGTAGAGCAGCAAAGTTTTTACCTAGTCTGAATTGGGGAATTCGATGGGAAGGATTAGAAAAATTCCCTTTGTGGAGTGATTATGTAAAAAGGATACAAATAGAGCATACCTATACTTCCACTTATGACGAAAGTGTAAGAATTGATGATGCTGGTAGAGTAGTTCAAAATCAAACAGTTCAAACTGGATTTTCACCTTTATTTGGTATGACAATGAGTTTTGATGAAAAGAAAATGGATGGAAGGCTGACTGCAACTTTAAAATGGAATTCGACAAATAATTTCAATTTAAATTCAGCTTCACGTTCAGCAATTTCTAGTCAATCAACAAATGAATTTAGTTTGCAATCAAACTATACTCTTCGTGGATTTACTTTTCCATTATTTGGGGTAGATTTAAAAAATGATTTAGAATTTAGTTTGCTTATAAGTTATAAAAAGAACTCAACTTCATCGTATGATGTACTCAACCCACTAACATACCAGGGAAATAATGGCGGACAGCAATTAAAAGGCGATTCGCAAATTATTATAGAGCCTAAAGCTAGATATTCAATGAGCAATAGAGTAACTGCAACTTGGTTTTTTAGATATGAAGGCAATAGTACTGCAGGAGCTTCTGCACCCGGTTTCTCTACTACACAAGTAGGTTTGGATTTAAGAATTTCTCTTGCTGGTGGTAGATAGTATTTATAGCATTATTTTTTAAGAACTATTTTTGTCTTTTATAATAAAGATAAATTTGTTTTGAAGAGCCACTAATCTCAATATCAATATTATCATCATCTTTAAACTTATAAATGATTTTTTTTGGAAAATCATGGTTCTTATTTTCAAATACAAAAGTTTTATTTTCAGATGAAACTAATTTGAAAGGAACAGGCATTGGATTTTCATTTGGTTTAGCTATATAAAAAACCTCTTCTTCCATTTCTACTATTCTCAAACTTTCAAATGATAAAGTATCAAATCCAACTTTGGTGCTTGTTATTAAAATACTACTGCCTTCTATTGTTTGATTACTTACATTTGACCAAGTTTCTATTACTGTTTTACCAGCCCCTTCCATTTTCCAAGTACCTAGAAATTTGCCAAGTTCAAAAATTGAATGATAACTATGAGTGGAATCAGCTGAAAATACGAATGTCTTACTAGCTAAAATAAGAATTATTAATATTAAGAATTTTTTCATTTATTAGAATAATGGTTTTAAAAATTGAAAAGCTAATATTTTTTCTGATACAATAAAAATGTTTCAAAAGTGTATTACAAAACTTGTTTAAAAATATGAATAAAAAACGAGATTACACTTACTAAATGTTACAAATAATTTAATTTTCTTTAATTAATAACAAAACTAAAAATATGGAATTAAACTTTCACTTCACAGACAAAAGAACAGAACAAATAGGCACTATGTATTGTATTGGTAGGAATTATGCTCAACATGCAAAAGAGTTAGGCAATGCAATACCAGATGAACCAATAGTCTTTTTAAAACCTCCCTCAGCTTACTTAGCTAATGGATCTGAATTTTCAATTCCACCATTTTCAAAAAGTGTTCATCACGAAGTAGAGCTAGTAGTGGTTTTGGGAAGTGATTGCTATAAAATTACTCCAGAAGAAGCTAAGGATTGTATAGCTGGAGTTGGGATTGGGTTGGATTTAACTTTAAGAGATGTGCAAACCAAAGCAAAAGAAAAAGGATTGCCTTGGGCTGTTGCTAAGGGATTTGCTGGTTCTGCTCCAATCTCTGATATTGTACCTATTAACTTAGTAAATCAAAATATAAATAATCTTGAGATTGAACTTTATATCAATGGTGAATTAATACAAAAAGGAAATACTAATGAAATGGAACGTACTGTAGAAGAGCTTATTAGTTATTTGTCAACAATATTTATACTTAGAAAAAATGATTTAATCTTTACTGGGACTCCAAGCGGAGTTGGTGAAATAAAATCTAACGATAAGTTAAAAGCAAGTTTAGTTGGATATTCTACTCTAAATATTTCGGTATTATAACAAATCTTTTATTTGTACTATTCAGCAGTTTAAATTTATAAGGTGAAAATATGAACTCGTTTTGGGATGAAAGATATTCTGAAAAAGAATATGCATATGGCAAAGAGCCAAATGTGTTTTTTAAAGAGCAATTAGATAAATTGCCAAGTGGAACTTTGCTCTTAACATGTGAAGGGGAAGGTAGAAATGCCGTCTATGCCTGTTTAAATAATTGGGAAGTTGATGCTTTTGATTCAAGTGAAGTAGGTCTTGAGAAATGCAATCAATTATCCGCTGAATTTGATGTGAAAGTCAATTACACTTTAGCTGATGCAATGGAATTTGATTATGGAACAGAAAAATATGATTCTATTGCTTTGATATATTCTCATTTCCCTACTGATGTAAGAAATTTTGTACTTCAACAAAGTAAAAAAGCATTGAAATCAGGAGGTACAATTATACTTGAAGCATTCAATCCACTTCAATTACAAAACCCAACTGGTGGACCAAGGACAATTGATATGCTCTATACAAAGCAAATATTAATAGAAGCATTTTCAGATTTTGAAATTCAATTATTAGAAGAATTGGAAATTGAATTAAATGAAGGTAACTACCATAAAGGTAAGTCTAATATTATTAGAATGATTGCGATGAAGAAATGATAATTAGATCCATATCTATAAAGTTTTTGTAATACTTTATTCGTTTAGTTATTTAGTGTTAAACAATAAAACCATAGATGTTGATAACTTTCTTCATAATAATTGGTTTTTTTTTTTTATAAGTTTGAATAAGTTAATTTTTATTTCTAATTTATAAAGGTGTTTTATGAAAAAGATGTTATTAGTTTTGTTGTTTGGGATGCTTTGTTTTTCTATTGAATCAAATGCAAAGACATTTGCAGAATTTCAAGCTGATTGTGAACGGAATCCTTTTTCACAACTATACTATATTGATATTACTTATGGTGGATGTGACGCAAAAATGTTAGTTTGTGGTAATTACATGAATAGTCCTGGAATGTATA
>JAPLFM010000172.1:19574-22368 GCA_026390675.1 Candidatus Kapaibacterium sp.
TGTATAAATTAGAATATGGACCAATTTATCATATTGATCCAAATTGTAATATATTAAGTGCTGAAAATTTAGGTAACCCTGATTTTTGGGCGGCCATTGACCAACAAGTTATAAGAAAAGCAGAACTTTTACATCCATTTGCAATTGATTGCAATGATTTAGTAAATGGTGGTATTGAAACAGACTTTGAAATTTCTAGAAGACCTTGCCAAAAGATAGTTTTTGATATGTTTTCTCAAGAAACTACATTAGAAAGTTGTAATGATTCTGAAAATAAATGTGTAATAACTTATTCAGTCTGTAAGCATACAGTAAACAGTGTTGTAGTTTATACTGCAATTAAAAAATCTTCATATCAATTCGGCTTTCCACAATGTTCAACAACAATTTCAACAACAATGCATCAAACAAATATATTAAATATATACGAATCTGATTGTTTTTCAGTTGGTTGTAATTAAGTGATAAAAATAGTATAAAAACAAGATGAAAATATATAAATTAGCTTTTACTTTAATTACTATTTTTTCAAATGTATTGTTTGCAGAAATAGATACAGATAAGTTTATTAGACTTAATGTTGATTTGAATGATGTAATAAAAGCTGAAAATAAAATCATAATTTATGGTTCAAATGGAAGCTTATTAATTTCTGAAGATAACACGAAGTCGTGGATTCAAAAAAGTATAAGCGATTCTTTAAATATCATTAAATTAAAATATACTAATGGGAATTTATATGGTTTAGCACAAAATTACAATTCATTTAAGTTATATGAGTTTGAATACAATATAAATACCAGTTTATTAAATTTATCTCTTATTGATATAAAATTTGCAAATTTAGGTGATGTTGTGTCCCAAGAAAATATTGATTATCTTGGGACAAAGTCTAATATATATTCATATAATTTAGTAACAAAAGAATTAAAATCAGTTTATAAAGATTCTTTAAATATATTTCAAAATCATAATTCTTTTACATTAATAGATAGTTTTTTAATAATTCCTAGTTCAAATAACAAATTAATTAGATTTAATTTGTATTCAAAAAAAACAGAATATATTCAAAACAAAGATTATGAATTCAGTAATGTGAAGATACTTAATTATAAAAACAATCTATATTCAATTTGTAATAATAAATTAATTATTTCAAGAGATATAGGTAAAACATGGGATAGTTTGCATTTTGTAGAGAGTTCTTCTCTTTTTGCAACAAATAACAATTTGTATTTATGTAAAAATGATTTTAAAAATAGAAATATAAGCTTAATTTCAAACAATGGCCTATCTTATAATTTTAATGAAAACAATAACCTTCTATTTAATAATTTCATTGAAAATTATATCATTAAAGCTATATTTAATGTGGATTCAAATATAACACTAGCCATTGGAGTTGACAAATTAATTTTGAAGTCAAGTTATAATTCTCAGAGTTGGTCATTAGTATCAAGTATAAATCGTAAAAAAAATGACTTACGTATCAATTTTTTTGATAATAATTATGGAATTGCATATACCAATTACAAGCAATTTTATAAAACATTTGATGGCGGTACTACTTGGATTCCTATAAACACAAGTTCAAGTTACTCATCAATTAATAGTTCGACTTATCTAGGTTATAGTTTTTTTGGCAATAATGGTTCATTTTTTTATTTAGATGAAGCATCACTTACTCAATACACAAATAATTTTATTTATAGTTTGGATACATGTAAAACATTTAATGTTAGTTCATTGTTTTTAGGAAACTTTTTAGGTGTAAGTAAAATTATAAATTACAAAGATTCTATATATTTTATATCCAGAGCATATAATTCTGAAAATACAATTTCTTTTTTAAATACCTTAGATTCAAAATTAAATATTACAAATAATCAAAGGTTTGACTCTCTTTTTATTCATGATATCTATGTAAACAATAACAATAATCTTGAAATGATTTGCAATGAAAGAAGATACCACTCAAATAAAATTAAAGGAAATGTAAGTACTTTATATGACTCATCATATGTAACAATCAAGGAATCTTTTGATAATGGGAATACTTGGAAAAATAAATCAAAATTTAATAATTTAAATAGATTACTAATTCTTGATTACAACATTATTGGTAATAAAATTTTAATTATTGCAGAGAAAGATGAACTTAATCCGCTTGTAAATGATTCTAAAAAATATTTATATGAACTTAGTGAAAATAATTACGATTTAATATATACATTCCAAGATTCTACTATTGGTTCAATTATATATTTTAATAGTAATTTGTATTGTTTTGGTTTAAATTCAATATATTATCAAGACAACAAACTTAATTGGATTAAAAAATTCTTTCCCTCACATATTGGTGGTCAGAATAATCCGTATTATTTATCAAAAGAACTTTTAATTTGTATTGCAAATAGCACACAAACATCAGATAAAGATCTCAAAAACATCTATAAATATACAGATGAAAGCCCAGCAAGTGATGTAGAAGCTCAAATTGAAGAAATGACTGACCTTGTAACTCTCAGCCCAGCACCACTTCCAGCAAATACATTTACCAAAATAGAAGTTATTTGGAGTTCTATTTACAAATTTTATTTAAGTAATATTGAAGTTTTTGATATTTATGGAATTAAAGTAAAAAGTAATTTATAAACTTCATTAAGAGAATTTGATACTTTTAGAGGTGAACTTACTCTTCAAACTGAAGATTTGCCAGAAGGTGTTTTCTTTGTTAAAATATCCCACGGAATTACTACCAAATATGTTAAAATATTAGTATCGCATTAAACCA
>JAPLFM010000231.1 GCA_026390675.1 Candidatus Kapaibacterium sp.
AGATAGATAGATAGATAGAATATATTTGTTTTAATCAATATAAAACATTATATTTGAATTAATATAAAAATTAATTGAGCAAAACTATTGGGTTCTGTTTTGCAAGAAATTTTAAAAATCAATTTTTAGAACCCACCTTAAAATATATATAAATGAATAAAATAGAAAAGAGTAGCAAAATGGCTAAAAAGATAATATTAAATGACAATTCAAACTCATCAATCATGAAAGAAGATATTTTAATACATCAGATGAATACAAATTGTAATAAGTATACTGAAATATTTTCACACAATGTTTTGAGAACTTTTGCTTTTGAATCATTTAAAAAGCTTATAACATTATTAGGTGAAGCTGTTGTACTTAGTGGTTTAACTAAAGGGTCAAGCATTTTCAAAGGTGTTGTTTCAGATGTTTTATATCTTAATAGTATTAGTAGCAACCAAATAATTAGAATTTTCCCAACTTCTAAAACCGCAATAGATTTAACAGATCTCCAATTACGATATGTTCCAACCAAACTAAAATTTGAAACAATTTATTTAAATGAATATTGTTATTTTTCTAATCAATGGAGCTATAAATCAAAAAAACATAAGAACTCTGATTTTATAAATTATAAAGAATTTATAAAAAATATTTCAAGTAATCAATACGATATAATAAATGATTTCGACAACACTAAAAAAAAACCAACCAATTTTAGATTAATTAAATGTGATGAAACGAAATACGATGGACCTTTAAACCAAATTCTTTATGGACCTCCAGGTACAGGTAAAACATATTCAACATTTGACAAAGCAGTAGAAATTGTTAAGCCGTTTCATATTTATACCGATACTCCATCTAAACATGAACAAAATGTAGAAACATTTAAAGGGCTATTAGATAAACAAATCTTTTTCATAACTTTTCATCAGAACTATAGCTATGAAGATTTTGTTATAGGTATAAAACCAAGTATAACAGATAAACCTCTTAGCTTTACTGAGAACTATGGAATTTTCCTTAAAGCTTGTGCTGCTTGTTATGGGCTTACTATAGAAAATTTTTTAGAATACTGTAAATCATATTACAATATTAATAACGAACCAAAAGCTAATGACGATAATAAGATTAAGATTCCCCAAAAAGATGTAGTATTAGTAATTGATGAAATCAATAGAGCTAATATTTCTAGAGTTTTTGGTGAGCTAATTACTATTATTGAAGAAGACAAAAGAATTGGTAATGCACACGAACTTATTTTAACACTTCCAGGAGGAGTGAAATTTGGTGTACCGCCAAATCTATACATTCTTGGTACAATGAACACAGCTGATAAATCTATCGCACACATAGATGTAGCATTAAGACGAAGGTTTAAGTTTATACCTTTGTATCCGAAACCTGAGTTAATAGAAGATAAGTTTAAAGAAGGAAAAGAAAAACGTGAATTCTTAATAAAAATAAATACAAAAATATTCGAAATTAAGAAATCAGCGGAATATCTAATTGGTCATTCATTTTTTATGAATAATCTAACATTAGATGAAATTATTTTAAGTAATATCATTCCTTTAGTTTCTGAGTATTTCTCTGGTGATGAGGCAACTATTATTAATTTATTTGTTAATACTGGTAAAACTGTTGAATACAACAAAAATACTTATGAGTGGGAAGTACATCCAAAAGAAGAAAGTAGTAAAGTAGAAATAGTAAAATGATAATTTACGAATATGAAAAAGAATATAGAGAGCAAAAAGAGATTAATAGATCTAAACTTAACTCTTATCTTGAAGATGTTTGGAAGAACAACAAAAATCTATTTGGCAATAGCACTGATAGTAATGAAAATGAAAAGCAACCTTATTTAAAGTTTGATGGTGAAAAGTTCAAAGCTAATAACTTTATCGGCTTTATCTTTTTTCAAGGTCATACTATTGAGATATACCCAAAAATATTTAATTCGAAAGATAATAAAATTAAAGTAGATGATGCTAAAGATAGCAAATTAATGCTTGATAATATTTTCTATTGGTTAAGATATTATAGAAAGTTTAAGTTAGCATCGTTACATTCAAATCTTGATCTTGATAAAATAGAGGATTTCTTTGAATTGTTTTTGTATTTAGTTAGTATAAAGCTACACGATGCTGTTTGCAGTCAACCTTACAATCAATTTGAAGAAATAGAGGAAGCACTTTACTCTCCAAAAGGAAGAATAGACTTTACTAAGTATGCAAGTCAAAGATTAGCAAGAGGCACTTGGCATGTATTGGATTGTATTTATGAGCCATTCATATACGATAATACTATGAATCAAGTAATCAAATACACTTCAAGACTAATTGCTTCAAAAACTACTCATCAAGATACAAAAAACAAGTTAAATGAAATCTCATTTATTTTGGATGAAGTTACTGATAGAGTATGTACTATTAGAGATATCGAGAGTATTATGCTAAACCCTATCTTTAGTGAATATGAAGAAGTATTGCTATATTGCAAAATGATCATCGAACAACAGATTTACTCCAATGAGAGCTTTGAACTTAAACAACTCACTTTTTTAATACCAATGGAGGAAGTATTTGAAGATTTTGTAGCTGGTATTTTAAAAGAAGAAGATGGTTTTAAAGATTTAAAACAACAGAAATCTGATAAGTATCTAGCAACCTCAAATAACGAGAATGTTTTCCAATTAAAACATGATATACATTTTGGTATTGGGGATGATCAAACCATTATTGATACAAAATATAAGATTAGATCAAAAGATAAAGAGTTTGACAAAAAAGCTGGTATATCGCAAGGTGATATGTATCAAATGGTGAGTTATGCCATTAGAAGAAAGTGTATAAATAATTTTCTAATTTACCCCCAAACATATAAAGAACAAATAGATAATAAACCTAAATTCGATAAAAAGGAATTTATTGTAGAGGAAGAATTTTCCTCTAATAAAATTAATATAACAGCTGCAAGTATTCCTATAATTAGAAAAGATGGGTTTGATGAATTAAATATAAAAAAAGCTTTAAGAGAAATTTTAAAACCTTTAATTTCCTCTCAAAATATATTTCTCACATTTATATTTTAATTAAATATATTTATAAATATTTTATATTTTTAATACTTTTTGATAATATATTTCTTGTGACATTAAATAAATCTCTTTAAGTTTGTATCATAAAGAAAAACAAATCCCAATTCTGTCGCTTATTACGAAATCACTTTACGATTAAATTACTCCTTACTTAGCATTATATTAGTATCATATATTTCTCGCTTACTTTACTTTTTCAAGACATAATATTTATTTTATTATTATTATATTTTATTTTGTTGATATTAATTCAACAGAGAGATTCTATATGAATACTGCAATATATCTAAGAAGAAGGAAAAAAGTTTATCTTGAAAAAGATAATAACTTTATACCAATGGATAGCATTTTAAATTTATTAAAAAATTTAGAATGTTACGGATATACCTTGTCCCCAGAGCTTTTGACTGTTGTTCAGTCATTATCATTATCGAATTTTAATGACTTTTATTATAGTCTTTTAGATGCAATCAAAGAGATAAAAGGAAAAGAATTATACGAACCAATGTATCCTAATTTTCCAGACCAAGTAATCGAAATGTCACAATTCGAATTATATTCTAATGCTTTTATGCATTATATTGGAGATTGGATTGGCAAGAGAATTATACCTTTATATACTAAGATTGCAAGAGAAGAATTAAAAGATATTAAAGATTTGAAAAAAATTGAATTGGGAAGTATAGAAGATTTTAATAAAATATTTACTAGATTATTAAATTCCAAAATATCTATTTCACCAACTGATAGAAATGATTTAAATTGGTTTATTGCCAATTACAAAAATGATATTTATGAATTGATTCCAAATAAAATACCAAACAAAGAAAATCTTGCTATATTTATTGCTGCACTAATCAATAATGATATGGAAATATCAGAAATAGTATCTAACTTTGTTAGCACAGCTACTGATGTATTACGTATATTAACAGCTATATCCAATGGCGATGTTAGCCTTAGAGATAACTCTAAATTTATTAATTTATCAAGACCAAAAAGAAAGTATTTTTTGAGCATTCTAGAAAAATGCTCCAATATTAATGAAGACTTTTTGAGATACCCAGATAGATGGAAAAGAGTGGGCGAGATACTTCACCCTTTCGATTATAAAAATAAATTTCCTAGATGCTATCAGGCATTTGATATTATAAGAAATGATAGAGAATTTTATACTTTCAATAGTAAAGTTGAGACTTCAATTATTACTCAAGATATTATCAAAGCTACTAATTTATTAAAATCTAGACCTGGCGAATTAGCAAGAAGAATAGACAAACTTGTGAGAATAAGCTCCAATCCAAGCATTATTCTTGAAGCTTTGGAGAGTGTTGCCACTTCTATTTCTACTACTGTGCTTTTGCAATTGCATGCACACTTTAAAAATAGAAATATCTCACAAGAAATTAGAACTTTTATTCCAAAAGGAAATATTTCTTCGATAATGGCTATTAGATATAATCTGCCTGATATTGATGTAAATGTATGCAATGAGATAGTTGCTATTTGCGAGAAAGTTCTTATTAATAAATTTGAATCTTATGCTCCACTTGGCAAAGTATATCTTGATGATAGCATTAAGAATTTTACAGTGCCTTTTGCTATTAGATCTGCTTCTAAAGCTTTGAAAACTATTCCAAGAGGAAGTAGAATTGATTTGTCTCTTGGCGATACTATACGATTTTTTATCTATTGGAAAGATGGCACTTCTCGAACAGATTTAGATTTGTCAGCTTTGGCTCTAGATAAAGATAGTAATGTGATTACTACAATAGCATATTACAATCTGAAAGAGCTTGGGGGCTATCATAGCGGAGATATTACTTCTGCTCCTAATGGAGCAAGCGAATTTATTGATATTGATATTCCTCAATTTTTAGATAAAGGGATTCGCTATATTGTGATGGTAGTAAATTCATTTACTACACAACCATACTGCGATCTGCCAATTTGCTTTGCTGGATTTATGATGAGACAATTCCCAAAAAGTGGGGAGATTTACGAACCCAGCACTTTAGAAAATAGATTTGATTTGACAGCTAATACTAAGATTGCAATTCCTCTTATTATTGATTTGGAAGAAAGAAAAGTGATTTGGACAGATTTATCAATGGATAATCTTAACAATACAAGTAATAATGTGAATTCACATTTGCCTAAACTAACTATGTTAAATAAGGCTATGACTACACTTAAGAAACCAATATTATACGATTTGCTTATGCTACATACTAAAGCTAGAGGCGTGATTACCTCTGATATAAACGAAGCAAATACTATCTTCTCTCTTGACAAAGGTATTACACCTTTTGATATAGAAATATTAGTTTCTGACTTTTTATAAATATTCTGGTGGCTATTTAACGGCATCCTTCTAAAAAAATAGGTTAAAAAAAGCTGTTTCTCTTTCCACCTGCTTTAAAAAACTTGATGGCTATTTGCTTGGCTTCCTTCTAATCAAAATTGGTAACAAACCAGCCATAATCCTTTCCATCAAGGTTTTTAATGATAATCGAGTTGTTATCACATCAATGGATACGCATCGATTAGTCATTCGGTTCAGGGTCAATAGACCCTGATAAGAATGAAGTTTTGTTGAAGTTAATGAATTCTATACTAATTTTAGTTGCTCTAGTTAAAATGATAAATTAAAAACATTTTAAGCTACCACCTTTTGTCGCTCTTGATGTTAAATTGCATCTGAATTTAAAACAAATTATAAAGAGGTGTGATAATGGAAGTATGTGATTATGATTTCGAAGATTTAGTAAATTCTATTGCTTTATTAAATTTATCGATTGAAATCAAACCAAAAGATGTATTTCTATATCTTGAGAGAGGTAAACTTTATCAGAAGATATTTAATTACAATCAGGCAATTAAAGATTTTGAAAAGGCACTAACCATAGATAATTGCAATATAATAGATATATATTTCAATTTAGCTTTAGCTTATGCTAATAAAAACTCTTTATTTGCTTTTATCAAAAGTATTGTAGAGGTACTTAGATTAGATGACGAAGACGCAAAAGATCATGCAGACTATATATTTGGTGATGTTTCAAATTTAGAAAAAGCAATGTTTTATTTGGAAGAACTTCTAAAGCGAAATCCAGAACACTTACAAGGTAGAATTGAACTAAACAATTTAAAGCAGAAATTAAATAAACATGCAAAATAATTTATAAATAATTTAAAGAAGCCAAAACTTGTCGCTTGTAGACTTAATTTAGTAGTAGATTATATTACAAATATTAGAAAAGGTTTTTGAAATGGAAAGTAATGAATTCACAAAAATCAAATTACGAATAGCTTATTATCATGATAATTATTATACTCATCCTTTGCGAAAAAATCACAAATATGATTTGCCCATACCACCGCAATATGATGCTATATTAGATTCTAAAGATTTAATTGCTAAAAGATTTGTAATTAGGAAATATGTAGATCCTAAGAGATATCCTGATTATAATAAAAAAGATGAAGTAATAGTTGAGTATAATAGTATAGATGAAATGGCTGATGATGGATGGAATTTATTATGGTAAAAGATAAAAATACATATAAATTGTGACATATTTCTGACAAAATACAAATTTAAAAGAGATTCTACTTATCGATTTATAATAAACAAAGTTTATTTAGTAATTACAACATTCAATGATAAAAACAACATACTCTAAAGCACAATTCTAAACTTCTTATTTTCTATTACAAGCATCTCACTATATTTTTTAATATTAGAAATCATTCTAAATACATACAATTTATTTTCAAAGTTCTACCAAATAATAATTTTTTATAGAGTAGTTATGAAAAAGCAAAATCTTTTAGTTATCACACTACTATTATGTGTTTTAACTCTTGATGCACAATGGAAACAGCTTCCAGCATTGAAAAATTTAAGAATATTCTATATTGCAGCAAAGGATAACATAATTCTAGCAAATGCTGAGTTAGCAAAGGAAGAGATACATTACAGAAAATTAAAAAATAGAGTCAAAATCAGTAAACATATTGAATATGAAGACAACTTGTATTTTTCTTCAAATGCAGGGAAAAGCTGGAACGATATTCCTGATAGTTTATTAGATGCATCTCAAGTAAGAGGTTTGTTAATAGTAAATAATACAATTATAATTGCTACTACTTCATATGGAGTATTAATTAGCAGAGATACTCTGAAAAGCCTAAGTGGATCTAATATAGGTTTGCCATTTAGAAGTATTAAAAGCATATGCAAGTCAAAGGATGTTATCTACGTGAGTTCATTAGAAAATAATTGTGTTTATTCTAGTGAAGATGAATGTAAGACTTGGAGAAAATGTTCTAAAATAAAAGAACCGTATGATTCAGAATTTAACTCATTTGCAAATTTTGAAAAAATTCTAATAAATAGAAAAATTAATAATAGAGAATGCATTATTAATTCAGGATATAATGGTTCTTGGAAAGTTGAAAAAGATCTTTTTTCTTCAGAAACATTATTTAATATTTTAATAAACAACTCTGAATGTGCACTTGGATTACCGTTAGATGACTTAAAGAACTCTAAATATTCTAAAATACCAAGGCAGAATTGTTTGTATTTCAAAAATGAAAATATTTATGTTGCTACAGATGATGGATTGTTTTTAACTAAGAATTTACAGAACTGGGTAGAAATACCCACTGATCTTCTACCTAAGAAAAATATAACTGCTATTACTGTTACAGATGATAATATTTTCCTCGCAATTAAAGATGAAGGAATCTTTAAAATGAATGTTAAGTAAATCATACTTTGCTATTAAATTAATGTGTCGCTAGCGGACTTAGTTTAGTAGTAGATAAAATTACAAATTATTGAAAAGGTTTTACAATGTTAGCTCAAACTTCGTTTCTTAATGATAAGAAAGAAATTTCTAATTGGTTGAATAAGTATTATATAAGAAATTATGTAATTAACGATGACTGCACAGTCGATGTCAATGGTCGTGTTTGGTTAAAACTTACACAATTGACAAACATACCAGTTAAATTTGGTAATGTAACAGGAGATTTCTCTGTTCGTAATAATTTTCTAACTAGTCTCTTGGGCTGTCCTGATTGGGTAGGTGGCGATTTTGAATGTACTAGACAAGAGGCATCAATGAGAGATGGAAATATAATTTCAATGGAAAATTTAGAACACTCGCCTAAAGTAGTAAAAGGTAATTATGAATGTGGTGGTATGGATCTATATTCACTTCGTGGTATGACACCAAATATTGGAGGTAATGTCCAAATTATAAAGTCTAACATTGTTACTTATTTTGGTATTCCCAAACTTCTTCAAAGGCAAACAGGTGATTTTGGAGGATTTGATTATCCACAGGGACGTTATGAAAATATTGATTATGGAATATTTTTTCGAGATTATTGGTATGATATGACAGAAGAAGATGCAAAGTCAGTAGAATATCACGTAATGAAATTTATTGAAAACAAAAGCTGTATGAATATGAAGGAAAAATGTATGCACCTTTATAAATATGATTTTGAAACATTATTACTTTTTGCAAAGCATAATAATAAAATATTATCCTATTTAGATTTGTCTGAATTAGAACCAGAGAAAGCAAACGAATTGAAACTTTATTTATAAAATAAAAACAATTCAATAAAATATATTTTATATACCATAATCTGTCGCTTAGCATCTTATATTTGAACTTGAAATTAAAACAAAATTTAAAATTATTTATTAGGAGTTATTATGGCTGGGTTTACATTAGATATGTCTGAATTTGAAGGATTCTTTGTTGGAGACAAAAAAATAAACATTTCCTCTAGTGCAATCGAAGAATACATGGATGAGAATTATGAGAGAGCTTTAGAACTCTTAAATGAAGATATAATAAACAATCCAAGTGATGCTGTGTTATTCAATAATAGAGCTTTAACATATAATAAGCTAGGAGATAATAATAAAGCATTAGAAGATTATCAAAGAGCAATTGATTTGAAACCTAATTATGCTGATGCTTATTATAATAGAGCTAGCTTAAAAGATGATGATGGTGATCATGAGGGAGCTATTGTTGATATTAGCATAACTATAAAACTAAAGCCAAATGATGCTGAAGCATTTAATAATAGAGGCTTATATAAATTTAATGCTAATCAAATTGTTGAAGCTATTGCCGATTTTAATCATGCAATTGATTTAGAACCAAATTATGCTTCAGCTTACCTTCATAGAGGAATGGCTAAATCTAATTTGAAGGATTATGAAGGAGCGAAAGAAGATGCTAGTATTGTAATAAATTTAGAACCCGAAAAATTTGAAGCATATTTTAATCGATCAATTGAAAAATATGCTTTGAAAGATTACATTGGTGCAATTGAAGATGTAAAAATATTTTTAAATTATGATGCTAATTGTATGAAAGCATATAGACAATTATCAATATCAAAAATAAAAATAGATGACTTTGATGGTGCATTGACTGATATTAATTCTGCAATTGACTTAGAACCAAATGATGGTGAGCTATATGAAATACGTGGTATAATTTATTCTGAGTTAAAAGATTTTGATAATGCAATGATAAATTTTGATTTAGCTCTTAATAAAGGGAAAAATGATTCAAGATTTTATGCTAATATGGCAAAAGCTAAAAGTTTCTCTGGAAATAATGCAGGTGCTTTAGAAGATATAAGTAGATCATTAGAACTTGATATAACAAATACTTATGCTTGGGAAACAAAAGGAAATATTTATTTAAATATGGGTGATAAAGAAACTGCAAAGTCTTCGTATTTGAAAGCTTTAGAATTAGGAAGTACTATTGCCCAAGATAAAATTGATCAATTGGTGTTGTAATAAAAAATTTGTAGTTAAATATTCTTCATCAAAAAATATAAAATTAAATGTAATCTAGCTCAGTAAGAGAGATTTAAAATAAAAATTAAAACTAATTTAAAAATAAATCACAAATATATATTTAAAAGTATGAAAGTTTGTAAAAGATATTTTGGTGAGTACTTCCAGAACTACATAAGTAGATATTTTAGAATCACAGAAAGCAAAATAAAAGATTATTCAAAAAATATATTTAATAAAGAAGAAATAGAAAAAATAATTGACAAGTATTATAATTCAATGGGACTTTCATTTCCATATATTCATTATTTAGATTCAATCAATGAACTATATTTAATGTTAGAAAAATATGAAGAAGAAAATAATAAATTTTATTTTTCTAAAAATGGGATCCAATTTGAAGCTAATGGAATTCATGTGAAAATTGAACATTTAAAAAATAAACATCATATTTATCAAACAGAAATTGATTCACAAGCTATTGAACAGTCACAGGGAATAAATATTACTGAATTAATAAATGCTATAAATACTTATAAATATTCAAAACATTTATTAAAAGAATTAAAATATTTTTATTACGATGAAAATATTGATAAAGCATTTATGAAAGTTAAAGAAGTGAGTTTAAATAATAATATCCTATTTAGCATTAATGATAGAAATACTATAATAATTGATTTCTTTTTAAGAATGACTGGGCTTACACTAGATAATGAAATTAAAGAATATTTAGATGATCAAGATAAATTAAATAAATCAGTTTATAATATATTTGCATTCTCAAATCAATGTTTTGTAATTAAAAAACAAAGTGATAAAAGATATATCAGTCCATATAGTGTGCATAAGCTCTCTAAAAGAGAATTTATGCTTGAGCTTTTTCGTTTAGTAAGGGAGAATCCATTACAAATAAACTCATATTATTACCCTGAAGAAAATGTATGGAGATTCCCTGCTGGCTTAACTATGTGTAAGATATTTTATACAAATGAAAGTAAAACAAATTGCGCTATAATTGGAGAAAGTAGAAGAGAAGGCATTTCTAGTAAGATAATTAGAAATAAAAGAGGCAAAGTTTATAAAGAGAAGCCAAACTGGACTGATATTGAGCCTTATGAAACTTATAATGTAAATGATAATGAGATTTTAAAAGAATTATATTTAGAATTATTTCAATGGAGTAAAATAAAATATAATTTAGATGATTTTGACTTAAGTGGATATAGTTTATTTAATAAAAAATTTGCAAAGGAAAATAAGTAATGTTAAACAAATATTTAGATTATGAAGATTATTTACAATCATCTCAAGAACTTGCAAAGGAAATATACATTGAACTTAAAAATAATATTGAAAATGATATTAAAGAGATAAATTCTGATATTTCTTCAATAAGCACTGATATAAACTCAAAAGAATTTTTAAATTTAAAATTACAATTAATTAAAAAGCAAGAGAATCTAAAAATATTATCAGACTATGATTTAAATAAATATAGTTCATTCTTTGATACGGAATTACCAAATTTAGATAAATATCTTAGAATAAATGGACAAAAAAGTAAAATTAAAAATCCATTGAATAAATTAGAAAAGATATTAATTATAGGCTTGAATCCAAGTAATAGAAGAGATATGTATGAAGATAATTTGTATATTATGAAACATAAAAATGAAAAACCATGTGATAATAATTTTAGAGTTAGGATTAAAAATAAATATGAAAATGATAAACATCATGGCAGAAACTATGAAGATAATTATTTTGAAATAATACTTGATATATTTAAAAATAACTCTAATGATTACCCAATCCAACATTTTATGGATAGGCATAAAGATTATAAATTTAGCAACCCTTATCAATTATATGAAGATAAAAATGATGATGTCAAATTAATTCCTGATACAAAGATTCAAGACTTATGGCTACATCACAGATTAGAAAAAAAAAGCTATATTGTCATATTTGATGATTTGATAAATCTAAAATTTGATGATGAAGATGAGCTTTATGATTTATTAGATATTTATTTTGATACTTATGATCGTGAAGAACTGAATAAATATATTAATTGGGATGAAAGGGAACTTTTATCAAGTAAGAAAATAAGTTTTGAAGAAAAAGAAATTCTACTTAATAAAATAGAAAATATAGAAATGAAAAATAAATATAAGAGAATATTAAAAATTCAGCCATTGAGAGCAAAAATACAGAAGAGACTCGAATACTTACAAAATTATGTAAGACCTACTCATATTATTATAGTTGGGAAATTAGCTTCAGATATTATTATTTCTAAATTTGGAGGTGGAAGACCATATACTGCAAGCTTTCAAAGTTCAAACATTAGAAACTGGGTTTATGATTTCTGTAGTGATGTAAGCGGAAGTAAAGGCGATATATTAGGATTTACTCGATTTGTAACTATATGTCGCTCGTAGAATTAATTTAGTATCAATAAAAATTACAAAATAAATAAAGGTTTTTCAAATGAAAATTATTAATTTAAATTCTAACTATTATCTTACTAAAGCTCAAGAATCATTTCTTGAATCAGTATTAACTTTTAATAAAGGATATTACATAAGAAGACATAGTAGAAATGAAAATATTCAAAATGTATTTTTAATAAATATTATTTTAGTAAATTCTGATACAATGGAAAAATATATTCCTGAATTTGAATTGAATGATGCTGAAGTACCTCCTCCTGAGTACTTCGGATACTATACAAATTCAGTTTTAGGATTTGGAGAACCATTGCCAGTAATTTATTTATGTCCTGAACGCATTTTAGAGTATGCTAAAAGTGAAGTTGAAATCTTAGCATTTATTGTTTACGTTTTTTTACATTCATATTATCATTTGAGTTCAATTCCGAAAATATATTTTTATGAAANTATCCAGACCCTGATAAATTAAAAGCAAATGAATATTTTATTTGGATTGATGAAATTCAAGCTACACTTTATGTTTTATTTATTTTGAAATCTTTTATGAAATTAGCTTTTAATGGATCAGATGCTAAACCTCTTTGTATGAAAAATAGAAATAATATTTATAAATCAGTTCAAAATATTATATCAAAGCAAGCTGATAATTATAAATATGCTCATTTATTCATAAATGAAAATAATTACGATGTATATATTTTAAATGAAAAAATCTCAGATGAAACTAAAGCAAAGTGGCTTTATTATGTAAAAAATAATTTGAATGAATTAGATTTAATAGAGCTTGCAAAAATTGGAAGAAGTGATACTTTATTTGAAATAGATGATGATGATGATGAATATTAAATTGAAATAAAATTGAAATTAATAATAAATATAATTTTACAAAAGTATAAAATGAATATAATAAATATAAATTCTACTTTAGATATTTCACAACAGCAAATAAAAGCAATTGAATTGCTTATATTTATTGGAGAAAGGAATTATAGACACAAGAGAGATAGCTTTCTTTATCTAAAAGATGAAATACCAATATTTTTATTAAATGAGAATACATTTAATAATGCAAATGAAAGTATGGACTATGGCGGTGCATTATATCCTCCTACAGAATATTTTGGATTTTATACTTTAGCTAATATTTCTTTGTCAAATAAAAAAGCAATATATTTATGTCCAGAAAGAATATTAAATTTTTTCGATACAGAAATTAAAAATAATTATCTATTGATTTATGTAATATTTCATTTATTATCTCAAGCTAAAATGAATACTTACAATTATAATAAATATGAACCAAAAGATGAGTTTTTTGAGTGGATGGAAAAACCTTTTGCAAATTTAATTACTCTTAGAACTTGTCAAGATTTATATTTAGATTCAAATTATGAATGGAAAAAATATGACGAGCCAAGACAAGCTGAAGAAAATGACTTGGGCTTTGAGATAGTATTTGATAACCCAACTAAAACTGTTGGACAAGAGCATCAAACCATTGAAGGCTTTGCTTGGGAATTTGTTTATAATCAACCGAACAACTATAAGTTAGGTGCTTCATTAGTAAGATATCATATTTGGGCATGGTGGGAATGGAGCCAAAAGAAAAGCAAAATGCAAAATAAAGAAAAAAGTAAATCTGCTTGGATAAAATTTACAAATAAAAATATAGATCAATTAGGATATGATAAAGTTAGAAGAATATTTGCAAGTCTGTATAGTGATAATAAAAAAATATATTTTACACATAGTAGAAATTTATTTAATATGATGAATGATAGCCCAGATGAAGATGATGATGAATAAATGACATTAAATTAATTCTTTCGTTTATGATATTATATTAAATTTAATAATAAAACAATTATTTAAAAACATTTAAAAAGGTGAAGACTATGGATGACAAATCATTCCAAAAGACAAATCTTGAAAAGATTTTTAGCGATGCTATGCTAGCTCCTGTATTTCATAAACACCACAAATATAGCATCGGCAAATTTGCAGATATGACACCATATATTAATTATAGTGATGTAATGAAATATAATTACATAATTAGAGCAAAACCATTAAACGCACATAATGCTTTTGATACTGAAGATAGAGAAATCATTATAGAATACTCAAATCTAGATGATTTAGTTAATGATGGCTGGCGATTAGATTAAATAAGCAGATGTAAAGAAATCATAACCTTGAAATTAGTATAGATGATATTAACTGGGATTTGAAATAACAAACCAAAACAAACAAATTTGTTTGATTTTATTTGATGATACTATTTATAAAAATCTTTTTTATGTTACTTTTACCTTTTAACATTATTCTGTCGCAAGTGAAATTAGATTAGTTTTAAGTTAAGTTACATTTTTAAAATAACATTATTTGAGAAAATTATGACAATTGGGAATTATCGTATTTATAAATGTCCTCTTTGTGAGGAATTATTTGGTATGTTTACTTTAAGGAGTGGGAATCTTTTTGGTGCAAAGCATTTTTCTGATGGGAAATTATATGCTCCAATGATGCCAGAATCCCCCCAAATAACAGTTTGTGCGTTTTGCGACTATAATTTTTGGATTGATGATTTAGAAGTATTTACAGAAATGAGTCATATTGAAGTATTGGAAAGTGAAAAAAGATACCCTTTGGCACGTTTTCTAAATTTGGAGGAATATATAGAAGTACTAAAACATAAGGTGCTTTATGATTCTTTTGAACGAGAATATTATATAAGAGAGCAACTTTGGTGGGCTTTTAATGATAGAGTTCGAGATAAAGAGGAATTGTTTCAAGCTGATAATGAAAAATCAATCTGGAAAGAAAATATTCACTGGCTACATTCATTTAACGATAAAGAAATGAGAAAATTACAAATTGAAATTGATTACATAAATACTCAATATCCAAAAATAGAACTTTTAGAACTAATGAAAGATAGAGTAAGATAATTAGAATGGAAACAGGTTGGGACAAGATTAACTCAAGTACCTACACAGGCTGATTTCTCTAATTTTATGAAAGAATCTAGCAAAATTGAGAAACATAACCGAGAATCAAGTATATATCATAACAAAGAAAATGTAAAAGCAATGGACAAATACAAAATTATTGTAGCAGAGATTTATAGAAATTTAAGAGACTTTGATAAGTGTATGGAAATTATAAATAGCATTGAGAATATTGAACATAAAGAGATAAAAAAAGCTTTCGAAATTGAATGTGAAAAGAAAAATGAAAAAGTTTTTGTATTTGATATAATACCTAATATAGATTTATGATATATTAAGGTGGGTTCTAAAATTTAAGTGTATGATATTCAAGGATTTATGCTTATATTTGTATAGTTAATTTAACAATACATATAATAAGATATAATGAGAGTAGGCAAATATAAATTATTAGGTA
>JAPLFM010000291.1:0-19910 GCA_026390675.1 Candidatus Kapaibacterium sp.
GAAATATCATACAAAATTACTAAATGCGTACCCTGAAATGCCTCACTCAATGACCCTGCATTAGCTATTACAGTCTTGTATGTACCATCTTTGCAACAGATAGTAACTTCTAAAGGTTCAAATTCAGTATTTTCATCTCTAGCTTTATTTAACCTGCGAACCCATTCTTCTTCAACAAATTCTCTATAAATTGGTTCGGGATAAGCTTTGGGCCACCAATCTGATACTGTTGGAATATCTACCAAATTATAACCAAAAGTCTTAATAAAGGATTTGTTTAAGAAAGTAATATTAAGCTCATCATCATTGAGGGCATAAGGAACTGGTGATAAGTCAATTATATTTCTAAATCTACTTTCGCTGTTTTTGATTTTTTCTTCAGCTATTTTGCGGTCTGTGATATCTTGGCAAGTACCTAATGCTTTAATAGCTTTTCCATCACTATCATGATATATTCTCCAAGTTTCCTCAACTTTTTTCAGATTATTAGAAGGTGTAATTATTCTATGTTCAACTTTGTTTATATCATAGCTACTAAATGAATTTAATAATGCTGAGTCAACATTTGCACGATCATCAGGATGTACATAATTTAAAAAGTTAGGGTGTGAATTAGAAAGTTCATTTTGGTTAAGTTCGAAAATATTATAAGTTTCATCTGACCATATTACTTCAAAAGTGTTTAAATCAGTTTCCCAACTACCTATTTTTGCAACAGACTGAGCATCTTTTAATCTTTGCTTACTTGTTATAAGTTTTTCTTCTGCTTTTATTCGGTCTGTTATATCATAAAAAGAAGTAACAAACTTATTGTCTATAAATGGAGATGTAGAAATAATATAGTGCTTATTAGATATTGGATCAAAATATTCTGTTGAAACTGGTTCGATTTTATCTTTATGATTATCCCAAAAATATTTTATAAATTGGGGGTCCATTTTGTATAGTTTTGTAGCAAAATTTCCAATTACATCAATATCTTTATTATAATTGGCAATTTTAAAATATGCATCATTGACATCTAAAATTTTATAATCAATCATTTCGCCACTATCATCATAAACTATTTCATTGAGAGCTACACCCTCTGAAAGAGTCTGGAAAATCATATTTAATCTTTTTTCGCTTTGAATTAAAGCTTCTTTAATAAGTTTACGTTCTGTTATATCTTTTACAAAGCCAAGATAGCTTGTTTCAGTCAATTTTACAGCACTTACATTCCACCATCTTATTTCACCATTTTTATGAAGAAATTTCATTTCTCCATTTGACGATCCAGTTTCTTTTAAAGTCGTAAATTGATTGAATGCAGTTTCAAGTGAGTCTTCTGGAGTCAAATCTTTTATTGACATAGTCAAAAGTTCTTTATTGGAATACCCAGTAATTATAGAAGCGGCAGGATTTGTTTCTTTATAATTTCCATTTTCATCACAGATAAAAACACCATCTGGAGCATTTTCAAGGTAGCTTGATAATCTTAAATTACTTGCTTGCAATTCTTTATTAGCATTTTCTAATTCATGAATTAGTTTGTATGCTTCATCTGAACTAAGACCAAATTGGTCATCTTTAATTATCATAAAGTTTTAATACTTTAATTAAACATTTGATTATAAATCCCACCCTACAAATATAACAAATTAAAATTAATATTACAATGACTTTAATCATATAAATAAAAAGAAAAGGAGCTAAATATTTGTCAAGTTTATTTATTTAAAAACTGGAAACTTGGACTAATATAAGATAAGATATGATATCATTTGTTATTTAAAAAAAGACCAAAGTGGAAGCAATCGAATCTTTTAATTCATTGCTAACACCAACTTGATTAGCAAAAGATTTCCACTTCATTACACTATCGTTTATTTCATTAATTATATTTTCTGCTTTTTTGATATTAATTGATTTTGCAACTATCAACAAATCTTCTTTATTTATATTATCTCTTTTTCCATTAATACTTAAAGCGTGCTGACTTACCCAGATGCTTTTTGGATTATAGGCGTAACATACATCATAGGCTGGTGCCAATTCCCATTTTTGTTCTTTTTTAAATCTAAATGCAAAGTTCTTTGTGTGGTCATCGCAATTGCGAGCTATAACATTAAATACCATTCGTCTAAACATTTGTTCTGCTTCAGGATAGCTTAATTTGAGTTCTCTCATAGTTTGAAAGAGTTGCTCATAGCTAAAACTTTTTACTTCGTTGTAATCAAAATGTTTGATAGCACAAAAAGTTTGAATGTGATATTTGATGTCTCCTTCATCTCTATCAAATCTTTTTGTCATAAAATGAGCCCTACCATTTTCTTCAAGTAAACGTGAAGTCATTATATCAATTCCACAAGATTTTGCCATTAGATAATAAGCCATTTCAACTCTTCCGAAACCTTGACTTGCACCTAATTGCACTTCACTCACTCCATCAAGTTTGATTAGCCAATGTTCAAATCCTTTTGGTGCATTTGTCTGCCCAGACTTAACGGCACCAGTTTTCTCATTATAAGCAATTACTGCTTTAGGTCTTGCACCACCTGCTGAAGTACCAACTTTTAGTATTTCTTTTATTGATTCTTGTTCTTCAATTAGCAAATTTGTAGAAAGAGATTCTTTTGTTGATAGTATTTTTTGGGAAATGCCTACTAAACTATCTATTTCTATATTGAATGATTTTTTGCTTTCTTTAGTATAAACAGGTTCAAATTCTAATGCTCCCATTCCACGAGTACCAATAAAACATAGCATTTCAACTGGATTCATACTATTTTGGGGTCTGCCTTTTTGAGCAAGCCAAGCATTGATTAATTGATTACCAAATCTATCAGGAAGCACATCAGCAAGTAGCCCTGGCATTCCTCTAAATGTATTAAATTCTGAGTTTCTTTCTTTCCTTAATTCTCTAAATGAAAAGATAGTATTATTAGATTTAATTGGCATTTTTAAAGGTGCTAAATCCCAATTGAAGTTCTTAAATTTTGAATCGAATTCAAAGCTAGCTAATTCACTTTCTGAATCCCATGCAACAACACCAACAAGTTCACCCCAAATTTTGACAAATGCTGTATTGATCATTACCATTTATCTCCAATTAATTCATTTTCATTTATATTTCTGGCTCTTTTTCTTTTCTTTTTTTCAATTTTTGCAAGAGCTATTGGGCTAATTGTGGTTTGAATTTTAAATGAGTCCATGAAATCAAGAAGGTCTAAAACCCTCAAGACTCTTAGTAATGTACTTAGTGTAACTGTTTCGCCTCTTTCCAGCAAACTCAAAGTAGAGCGACTTATACCAGCTTCTTTTGCTGTATCTTCTTGTGTTTTGTTTTTTTGAATTCGATTGTGCTTAATAAACTGACCAATATGTTCAGCTATTGCTTTATCACTCATTGAATTCCAATTATCGTATGATAAATCATTCATAATATATAATATTTGTACTTAATGTATTATTAATCAAACAAAAATACAAAATATAATATTGTTTTCAAAATCAAATATATGATATATCATTCATTAAGTAAATATTTATGTTATACTGAATGATAAATCATTCAATTAACTTAATATTATCTAAATAAAGCTAAATACAAATATAAGTCCACTTGATGCATTTTAATTGATATATTCTTCAAATTTCTTAATCTTAAATCAACTAAACATTTTGCAAACGGTTTGCAAAGCATTGGCAAACAAATTCAAAATGGTTGGCAAGGTGCTAGAAGCGAAAGTACATATTTTTGCATTGTAATTTTCAAACAATTCAATGGAATTAAAAATATGTGGATAGAAATCTTCCGCAGTGGCGAGCATACAAGCTCCAATGGCAATACTCAGTCTTATTCTGCACAAGACCTCTCAGAGATTGCAAATAAATACAATAACAAGCTGAAAGAAGACCCAGCTTATAAAGCACCACTTGTAAAAGGACATCCAAGTGATGATGCACCTGCTTATGGATGGATAGAAATGCTTACTCGCAAAGGCGACAAACTGCTCGCTAAAGTAAAAGATATATCGAGTGATATAATAAGCCAAGTGAGAGATGGTTCATTTAAAAAAATATCTATTTCGCTTCACAATGATAAAATGCTTCGCCATGTGGGATTGCTTGGAGGAGCTACTCCAGCAGTACAAGGCTTGAAGCCTATTGAGTTTGAAGAACAGAAAGAGGAAATTGAAGATGAAAATACTCTTACAAGTGAATTCAATGAATATGATGATATTCAGAGTAATTTAGAAAATTCTGAAAAAGAAATAGAAAAGCTTAAATCAGAAATAGAAGCACTCAAAAAGCTACATCAAGCTAATGAAATAAATAACTTTTGTGAAAATTTTGCTAAAGAAAATAACATGAATCAAGAGCAAAAAGAACTAACACAAGATATGATTAATTCTGCTTTAATTCTTGATTTAAATTTTGCAGAAAATCTAATAGAAAGCCTTTCAAAGCTATTCAAAAAAGAAAAAAAAGAGTTTGACTTTAGCGAATACGCAATGAATAAAACTAACTTTACACACAAAGAAAATAGTTTTACTAAAGGCAATATATCACCTGAAAGATTAGCCCTACATCACAAGATAGAAGAAATAATGATAGCTGGTAATTTGGGTTATGAAGATGCTTTAAAGATAGCTATGGGGTGAGGGGGGGGGATGTTGAATATTTTAGAGGGATTGAAAATAGATTCAATCCCTTGTTTTAATAATTTCTTTCACACATTATTTAAAATCCATTTTAAAAGTATTTAAAAGCCATCGTGGCTCGGAAGTAGTTTTGTCTTGATGGGCTTCTTCTATAACTTTCATTTTACTTATAATACAATTACCCTATAGGCTATGAAATTGATTTAGAGTTATAGTTTTTGAATGCTTCTTGGTTTACAAACAAAAGCAAATGGTTTTTCAGTATTAGATATAAGTTTTATTATTTTAATCCAATTGATAATAACAAATTCTACCATCTCCCAATACAAATAACCTGTTTTGCTTGGTGGTTTGATGTAAAATATTCCAACACCATGTTGATTTATCAATTCTCTCTGGTTTACATTTTTATAAATATTATAATCTTGAGTGATTACAATTCCACCTTCTTTACCAACTTGTGGTATCCAATCCTCGTCAGCAACCCCCAAGCCAAAAACATCTTTTAAAGAAAGGACTTCGATACCGTCGCTAATTGGTTGTACTAAATGATGAAGACCTTTTGCAAGACTTGGTGAAATATTCTCATCAAAATAAATTTTCATGCAACTTTTCTCGTCATATAAGAAATTGCATCTTCAACTTGACTCAATTTTAATTCATACAAAGAAGCTATTACTTTCAGAGATTCACCACCTTTGTAATAGCTATAAATAATTGTGTCTATTAGAATATTAGTACCATTAATTGTAGGTTGACCAAATTGATGCTTGGGGTCAATAACAACACTTTTATCTTTACCTAAAGGCCAGTATCTTTTAGCATAATTATCATCATCAAAATCAATTCTATCATAAAAATGTTCAAGAATATGTTTAATTCCTATTTGTTTTGATTCGTCAGCTTTGATAATAGTTTCATTATTAATGTAATAAAATATATTTTTATCACTTGCTAAGATTTTTGTATTTGCAAATGGAAAAGACATATTAAAATCTTCTGATATTGTTTTGTGAGCAGTTAATATTTTTTTATAGCTTATTCCATGTTCTAATAATTTATTAAAAATCAAGATTTCAATAAAAGTATGAAAGTTTACTGCTTTGTCTTTGCCATTTCCCCAAGAATATTTTGAATTTTGTATTTCTGCAAAATGAGTATCCCAAAAATTATTAATCCATCTACGTATTTTGTAAGTAGGTAGCATAAGAATTGAAGATATATCTGAGGAAGTATATATTCCTAAACCTAATTCACTTTTCATAATATTTTAACTCCCCTATAATTACAACATCAAAAATAATAATATTTTTAATACCTATTATCAAAAATTATTTAAAAAGAAACATATTCCAAATTAATTGTACATTACATAGACGAAATAACAAACTGAGTATTTCACTACCCCTCCACCTCAAATCTTATCTATGCAAGCTGTTCAATACTCATATTCTCATAGTCTTCTGGACTTAAAGAGAATTCTTGAAGAACTGAACCAAAATTTGGATCTACTACTTTTATTTCATCATTAGTAAGCTCATAAAGTTTGTACACAATTAAATCAATTTGCATTTCTTCTCTATTTGTATCTAAGTTTTGTTCTTTATTTGATAGAATAATATCTACTAAACTAATTATTAATGATTTAATATATTCTTTTGTTTCATTGACTTTCATAATTGGAATAGCGTCCAAATCATAATTTTTTAGTTGAGGAGTACTATCTTCATTAGTTACTAACCTATTTAGATAATACCAATTTAATAATTTAGAATTTAATATACCTAGTATGTATTTTGCATTAATTTTGAAATTATAAATAAAATACAGTGATTGTTCAGGGTATATTCCTGAATTATCATAAGTTGCAGTTATTTCATTTGCTGTTTTTCTTAATAATATTTTTTCTATAATAGATAATTTATCTTTATCTCTAGTTCTTCCCGTTAAATTCGTATCTTTAAATTCAAAATATAAAATTTTTGGTTTTTCATATTTATTTATACATTTTCCTTTTGTCACTTCTATTTGACTTGGATTCATTCTGTGCTCAGTAATTTCTTTAGATCGACCTCCAAATCCTGATGTTGATTGTGCAAATTTTATTAATTCATTTGATTTTAATTTGATTTTGTCAACTATTTTGTTGATGTCGAAATTTTCAAATCCTCTTAGTTCAGATAGTTCTGTATGAAGAATTTTAGTTTTGGAATACTCATTAAATTCAAAATGAGGTCTACTCTTTATTTTAAAACTGTACTCTTTAAAACATTCATTTTTTAATATAATTGTCATTGTATCTGCTATAACAGTTTCAAATTTCCATTTGTATATTACTTGTTTGATTTTGTATTTTGTTAATAATTCTTTTCTTAGCAAAGAATAATTTTTATTAAAACCTAATCTGTCTGGAATAATAAATGTAAGTAAACCTTTAGATCTAAATAAGTTAATTGATTGTTTTATAAAAAATTCAAAAAGATTTGGTAAATATGAATTCCCATCATATTTATTTGTTAACTCTTCTAAATTATTTCTTTTGTTTTCATTAATTCCATGTTTACCTTTCATAGATACCCAAGGCGGATTTCCAATTACTATATCAAATCCAATATTTTTATTTATAATTGGATTCATTATTTCAGGGAAATCTAATTTCCAATCAAAATAGTTTAGTTTTTCATTTGGATTTAACTTAAGTTTTACAAGATTATTTTTCTGATTTTTCCAACCCTTTGTTAACAAATATTTTTCAGTATGTTTTTTGTCTATTTTGCCTTTTAATGTTTCAGTTTCAGTGCCAATAGTCTTTATCATCAAATCCAATTGATTAATTAGTAAATCAATTTTAAGATTTCTTATATCTAAAGCTAGTAATTGTTTGTTGCTGTCAGGACTAAAATACTCTTTTTGTTTTTTACTAATTTGATTTAATATTTGATGATGATTTAATATATTTTCTTGAGTAATCCAATTCGTTTGATTTTCTTCTTTTAGCTCCCAATCAATATCAATTATATCATCACCAAATTTGCTAACCAAGCTATTTCCAACAACAATTTTATAATCTAGATTGGGCAAGGCAGTTGGTTTTTCTTCATCAACTATTAAGCTAAGCCAAAATCTAAGTCGTGCAATATCAACTGCACCTTTTTCAATATCTACTCCATATATACTATTTTGAATGATATTAAGTTTTACTTTGGCCGATTTAAAATTCTCGGTATTGCCATATTTGAAAGTATGTAAGGTTTGCTTTGTAGTAAATATTTCGTGCAATAATCCCATTGGAAATGCACCAGAACCGATTGCAGGGTCACATATTTTTACATTATCAAGTGCAATATTAAATTCATCTTTATGTTTTAAAATCAAATCTTTATCACTTTCACTTAATTTCTTTTTTAAAAGTCTTTCAATTAAATCTCTATCTATTACTTTTGGTTCAACATAATCAGATGCATCTAAAAGCAATTGCCCTTTTATTCCATCATTATCAGAGAAAAATTTAGTTTGAGTTGGCTTCACAAATTCATTTAAGCCAAGAATACTGTAACCATTTGCTTCAAACCAAGTCGTTAAATATTCGATAAGACTTTCTTGACACATATAATGAACTATTCCTTTTGGAGTATAGTATGCTCCTTTTTCTTTATTATCTTCTAGTAAGTTTTCAAATATATGACTTAGCATTTCTGGATCTACAGCAATTGTATGATCATTTGGGTCATCTTCATATATTGTAAAATTATATTGATTGAAAAAATTAAATATATTATCAAAAATTGTAATCGGTAAAATTAGATTTCTTAATTTTGGATTTTCTTCTTCAAATAAACCACCATTAAGGAAAGGTATTTTTATAATCATTCCATCAGGTAAGTTGAAATTATCTTCTTTTCTTTGTTGATTTAATGTATCAAAAAATAATGAAGATAGCCAAAAACTATAAAAGTTTTCATTTTTGCCTGATAATTCATATAAACTATTTAGAAAACTTTGATTCCCATCTTTATAGTCTGTATTAGTTGCTCCAAGCCAACCTTTCTTTTGAACAAAATAAAGGAAAATTATTCTTCCCATTAGTTTTTTACAAAAGTCTCTTGCTTCTTTTTCATCACCATTAAATATATAAGCTAATTGTGGATTAGAAGCTGACTTGACAATTTCAGTCCATTTACCTTCTATTTTAATAATTCTTTTACCTGTCAAAAATTCAACAATATCCTCATATTGTTTCTTATACTCATCAAAAAAAGATTTTGAAAGTTTTTCAACTGAAAAAGCTTCTTTTATATGTTCAAGGGTTAATTGTTTTCCCCTTTTTTTTTTTTTATCAAATCTCTCAACAGCCGTTCTGACACTTTCACCTTCACCTAAAACATAAGTGTATCTCTTAGGTTCTGTTTTAATCTCAATATAATCACCAATGTCATTAAATCCTGAAAGTTCAGAAACATAAGTAAATCTCCATTTATTACTTTCCTCTTTATAATAAGTAATAAATGCAGCATCAATATTTTTCCAATATCTTTTAAGTAGATTTCTAAGACCAACTCTATTTCTTTCAAGGACTATTCCTTTTGCAAGCTTCACTTCAAATACTTCAATTTTCCTTTGAATTCCATTTTCATTAATAGTAATTGAACCTAATTTTATAGCTTCAATAGAAACATTTTTGTCAACAATAAGTATTTCAGGAGATTGATAAAATTCTACATTTGGAAAAGTACCATTTAAAAATTCTTTCCAGTTTTTAATATCATATTTTGAAGAAAATATTTTTTGAATTTGCTCTTTATTCATAGGTTTTATTTAAATGATTCGGAAATAATTAAAACAGGAATTTCAATCTCAATTTTTTTTGATTTTTTTGTATCAGAGTTTTCAATATTATATTTAATGATTATTTTGTTAAGTTCTTCAATAGCTTGGTTTAGATTTAATTTTTGTTTTTGCAATCTAGCTATTTCTGTTGGCAAATTTGTAAATTTACCACTATCGATAAGTACAATAATCTTTTGAATACTATTTTTTTGCATTTCAGTTACTTGCAAATATTTAGCTAATTCAGATAAAAACTTCTTTGCTTTTTGAGCTATACCACCTTGAGCAGTTGGTTCAGATGAAGAAAATGAATACTTTGATTCAGAATTTTCAAAATATTCAATAGCTTTATTTACATGACCATGATGCTCATCAATTAGTTCAATACTTTTTTCATTTTGATCTGCTTCAAATATTTTAAATGCATCAAGTGGAGTAATTTCCTTAGGTTTGTTTTCATTATTTATCCAATAAAATTCAAATTTCTTTTCAGTTTTTAAAAAAGCTGCTGTACAAAGTGAAAATTCTTGTTTTTGAATTTCAATTGAATTTCTACCAACTCTAGATTTTAAAGGTAATTTTTTTATTTTATTAAACCATTCTTTGTTTTCTTTTTTAAAATTTCTAAGTAAATACAAATATTTTAATCTTTCATCTTCCTGTTCTTTATAAACTCCATTATAAAGTTTAGCTTCATCTAATATTTCATCAGTTGAGAAAACTTGATTGTCCTCACCAAATGCTGTGTGAAATGCTTGTATTTTCATAAATGCAGTTTTATTTAACTGAATTTGCGAATCTCCTTGAGCTGATGGATAAAACACATAATTATATATATTATCTGCTTTTGTTCCAATACGGTTTACTCTTCCAATTCTTTGCATAAGTCTAGTTGAGTTCCAAGGAGTATCATAATGAATAACAACATTGGAGCGATGCAAATTCACACCCTCTGCTAATACTTCAGTAGATAAAATAATATTATAATCATTTTTTTGCTTTTCAATTGGGTAATTAGCATCAAAGTTGGCAACAATTGTGTCGTGCATTCTTTTTCTATTTTCACTATTGATATTTAATACATCATGTCTATTATTTTCTTTCAATACTTTATCTAAAAAATTTATAGTTTCTTTAGATTCAGAGAAAATTACAAGTTTGCCTTCTAAATTACCGTTTTCAAAAAAATTATTTTTAAGCTGTTCCATAAAAACATCTAATTTAGGATCTTTTTCGATACCCGACCATCCTTTAGATAAAGTCTTAATATTAAGAAAATCTTTTTTTAGGTTATCAATAAATTCTGATTTAAAATCAGATTTGTTAAAAATTTGATTTTTGGGATTTTCTTCACTTAATCTTTCAATTTCTTTTTCAATATCCTCTTCACTCCAGCCTTTATCGAGTAATTTATTAATATTCGTATCAGGTGCAATATAAATTTTATCGTTCTCAAACATTTTTATCATTCTTTCTGTTGCAATTTCTAAATTAGAAAGTGATATTTTAAAAGCATAAAAACTACTTTCTAGTCTTTTTACAAGTTGAGTTTTCATAATAAAAGCTAAAGACTTAGCAGTAGTTTCAGCATTTTCATAATATTTTATTTGTATCTCTTTTTTTAGCCCAGCTATTGCTTGATATCTACTATATTTTATTTTATCTTCATCAGTTAGAAAGAATACTGTTTTATGAAAAAGTTCATTCAACTTTTGATCCATTATATATATGACTTTCTCTGGCTTTAAAACAATTGGAAACTTAATATTTTGTTCAATGATATCTTTTTTATATTCATCGATTTTTTCCAAATCAGTTCGAGTTCTTCTAATGGTAATTGGTGCAATAATATTTTTTCTAATTTCGTTATAAATCTCTCTTAGTTTTTCTACATCTAAAACTTCAAATCTTTTTAGAACTTTATATTTTTCTGATAACGGACTAAAAAAGGAAGTTAAATTAGTAATAGGTAAAGTTGATTGTCTCAAATCTTGAAATAATGAAATTTGATGTAATATGTCATCTGGTTTATTATTTAAAGGTGTTGCAGAAACTAAGATTATTTTTTTTGTTTCTTTGAATTTTTCAAATTTTATATTTCCTTTGTTTCTTGTTAAACTTTTTGTAATTAATTGAAGTTGATTAAATGCATCAGTTGTATGAGTTCTAAATTTATGAGCTTCATCTACTATTATTAAATCATATTCTTCTTTGTTCCAATAATCTTGATGTCCTTCAAGAATTTTATTCAAACTACCATTTGAAATAAATTTTGAATTTATATCAATCTCAAATTCTTTAAAAGTATTTTTCCAGTTTTTTTCAACTGTTGGAGGATATACAACTAAAATCTTAGTATTTGATTTTCCATTTTGTAAAATATATTTTTTGGCTATTAAAGCAGCAATTACAGTTTTACCTAAACCAACAACATCAGCTAGCATAAAACCATTATGGTTCATTAGCATATTAAACCCTTCATTCACAGCATCTACTTGATATGTGAGTTTTTTGAAATTCTTTGGTAGGTCACCAATTGAATCAGGATCATAATCAATATTCTTTCCAAAATATTCAATTAACAATTTAATAAACAGTTCAAATGGTGTAACATCTTGATTCAAATAAGTGTCTTTTTCGACATTTTTAATATCTATTGGAAGTATTTCAACGGATTCATTCCACAACCTTTCAAACTCGTCAGTTGCAAATTTAACATCAGGATAATCAGATAGTTGTACATTAAACTCATAATTTGAGAATTTCCCTCCTCCCAATCCAGCATCAGTTAAATTTGACGAACCAGTAATAGTAGTTGCAAAAGTATTCTTATTAAAAATTTCAGGTCTTAATATATAAACTTTTGCGTGAATTTTTTTTTCAGGATGTGCCTTTACTTGTATTTTTTGATCAACTAAATCCCTAATAAATTGTAAAATCCCATTTTCAGTATCTTTGTCATATTTAGCATTTTCAATATCTGTACGTATATCTTTAATAAATTCTTCTTTTGTTTTTTCATGTTTAGCAAAAAATTCCAAACCTGATTTATGAGCATTAGCAATCAATACATCTACATTAATACCAACTAATATTCTAATATTTGGAACTTTGTCAAGAAATGGTCTTATTTTAAAATAACCAGAAGCTCGAAAATAACCAACTAAAGCATCAAAACATTTAATTGAATCGTTTGAAGTAAGAACACCCTCAAATTTATTTATTAGAGTATTATCTTCATTATTGGTAAAAAATTTGTCAGACATCCTTTCCCCACATCAAAAATTTAATTCTGCTCAAAACCTACTCACAATTTACACAATAATTTGTAAATTATCTAAAAACAAATATAAATCACTCCACGACACTTCTCAAATCCTCTTACTTAACAATCTTATATTTCGCAAATGGTTTGCAAATGGTTTGCAAAGCATTGGCAAATAAATTCAAAATGGTTGGCAAGGTGCTAGAAGCAAAAGTAGTTAATTTTGTATAATTATTTTAATAATAATACAAAAATCAAACATAGTATAATAATTTACTATGTAATAATTAACTAAATGAGGTTTAATATGTCAGCATCTAGATTAGATGACTTACGAACAATAGATCCTGTGCTTACTTGCATATCACAGGGCTATTCAAACAATTCCTTCGTTGCAGAACATCTATTCCCTATGATAACTGTATCGAAACTGAAAGGCAAAGTGCCAATTTTCTCCAAAGATGCTTTTATAGTTCGTGATACTTTGCGAGCAGTAAGAGCCGATTCTAATCGCATACCACCATCAAGCTTTGATTTGGTTTCATTTGAAACAAAAGAGCGAGATGTGGAGATGGCAATAGACTATATTGAGGAAGAAGAAACAATTGATTTCGCAAGCTATGAAAATCAAATCACTAAGCAATTAGTTGATTCGGTAAGTTTAGCAAAAGAAAAAGAAGCGGCAGACCTTGCCCAAAGCACAAGTAATTATATTACAGCTTTGAAAAAAGTGCTACTTTCCACCGAAGCATTTGATGATTATGCAAGTGCTACTGACCCACTTTCAATCATCAAAGATGGAATGAACGCAGTAAGAGCAAGGATTGCGAAATATCCAAATACAATGGTAATGGGTGCAAAGACTTTCAATGCACTTTCTCGCCATCCAAAGATTTTGGATAAAATCAAATATGTAGGTATTGGTAAAGCTACTATAGATATTATCAAAGAGCTTACAGATATTCCAAATATTCACGTTGGACTTTCGGTATATACTGATGATGGGATTGCTTTTTCTGATGTTTGGTCTGATAATATTGTTCTTGCTTATATAGATCAAAATGAAAGTGGAAAGAGATCTGAATTTAACCCAAGTTATGGTTATACTTTCCAAAGACAAAGCATGCCTGAAGTAGATACATACTACGAAAATGGTGGTAAAGTAAAAGTAATTAGATATACAGATAATTACGGCTTAAAAGTAACTGCAAGTGATGCAGCTTATTTGATTTCTCACACAAATTATAATTCATAAGAGGTAACAAAATGGCAATTAACAAGAATACATATAATCCTGTTGCAATACAATCAGTAAAAGCAACAGTAGATATTACAGCAAATAGATTTATTTCGTTTGCAGGTGGAATTTTAGGTAATGAATTGAAATCACTTGGTGTAGCTGAAGTAAAAGCAGCAAGTGGTGATATGTTTCCAGTAATCTCACTTGGTACAGCAATAGTCGAAACAGCAACAGGAATAAATGTGGGTGATAATATAACAAGTGATGCAAATGGAAAAGGAAAACTTGCAGTTGCATTAGCACCAGTCAATGGTAGAGCCTTGACAAGCACAGCATCTGCTGGATTTGTAACAATTCAATTAGTACCATAAGGAAAACTATATGGCATACTCAACAGATGCTGATTTACTAAAAGAAATTTCTGCCTCGGAGCTTGCAAAGCTCTGTGGCGACCCCACTGGGGTTACTCTTGATACAGCAAGGACGGCTCACGCAAGAAGCAATGCTGATAGAACTATTGAATCATATTTATTGGGTAGGTATGCAAGTCAGGTTACAATGCCAAATACTCCAATAATAAATAAACTATCAATAGACTTGACGGTAGTCAACTTATATGAATTTGCTTATGCAAAGCGTGTAATGCCGGGAACTATATTAATAAAAAAACAAGAGGTAATGAATGTATTAAGAGATTTTCAATCTGGGAAAGTATCGTTTTTGGATTATACTCCCACTACTTCATTCTCGCCTGAAATAATAATAAACAATAATGTAAAATTATTTACTAAAGGAACATTAGATGAATTTAATAGCTAATATAATTAGTATTGATTTAAATAAGTTAGTATCAAGAATCAAAAGACATTCTATTTGGTTTGTGTTTGGTGCTTTGGGTTTATTCCTTTTAAGACCAGCATTGCCAGAGCTAAAAACTATATTTTTTATATTGATAATAGAGAGTATTGCATTAATGCTATCTGGATTATCAGTTCACGCTTTTACAGAAATAGATTTTATAAAGGAGATTTATAATGAGAACAAGAATATACAATCCAACACTTTGGGTTTCATTTTCCTTGCTGTTCATTTATGTATTGGGCTTAGTGTTCTTGGCGTTTATATCGCTCAATTCTCAAGTTAAATACAATTTAAAATGTGACAAAAGGTTGATTAATATATCGAGAAATATATTATTAGATCAAGTTGGTAATAAAGAATCACTTGGTAAAAATGATAGTAAAGAGATTAGAAAATATTTATCATCTGTTGGAATATTCTATCCAGCACCATATTGTTCTGCTGGGCAATTTTACTGCTTTTATGAAGCTGCAAATAAATTAAAAATGAATATAAATAACATTCCAATCAAACGCACTGGACTAGCGAACGCAATGATGAATGATGCAATTAGTAGAGGAATAAAAAACAAATATATTCCTGAAAATAATGATTTAATAATTTGGAGAAATATAAATAATAATATATTTGGTCATATTGAACGCATAGTAAAAGTAAATAAAGCTGGTTGGGTGGAAACGGTTGGATTTAATACAAGTGGAGCAAATGCAAGAGAAGGCGATGGAGTATATATAAAGAAACGCAATATATATTATTTACTTAGTAGAATGAAAGTGCGTGGATTAATTGGTTGGGAGAAAGTATGACAGAGCAAATTGAAGATTTACCAATGAACTTAGATCAGGAGACTGAATGGCTCCCAGTTATCATAGAAAGAATAGATGGAATTCGTAGGAGATATGTAGCGAGATCTATTCAAATATGGTGGCAAGGAGTTGCTGGTTTGATGAATGGCAGAGTTGAAATACTTGGAACAAATGAGACTTCAGTAACAACATTTATTACAGATTACATTACAAGCACAGCAGACAATACAAATAATGCAGAACTTTATGTATTTAATAAATCATTTAGTTATTTGAAAATTAGATATGCGAAAAATGGGAATATCGCTGGGAAATTGAGTATGGTTATTATGTATGATTGACCTCCCCTTAATCCCCTCCTTGTCAAGGAGGGGAAATATTTATAGCTTGCTAAAAATATGGGGTGGTGGAATAAGTATTGTCATCCTGAATTTATTTCAGGATATACTAAGCTAAGTCAAATATACCCTGAAACAAGTTCAGGGTGACATTTATTAAATATAATGAGACTTTATTACAAATGGAAATACTATGAAAAACACATTAATAATAATTATAATATTATTATTTATTGCACTAATATATTTATTTAATGAAAGTAATAATAAAGATATAAATAATCAAATAATAAAACGAGATACAGTATTAAAATATATTGAACATAAGCCAATAAATGTAAATAATAAAAAAGCGAAAATAAAATATATTAAAGATACTATAATAAGCACTAAGCCCTATGAAGCGAGCTTAGATACAATAATAAATAAAGATACAATTTCACTTTCGTATATTTATCCAGATAATATATTTAACTTAAATATAAATAAATCTATTGATACTTTGAAATGTGAAAGAGAGATAATTACAAATAATAATAATAAAGATTCTAATTGGTTTGATATTGCTATTGCAAGCATATCAGGAATTATATTAGGATATATTTTAGGAAAATAAATAAAATGAAAAATAAAATATTTAATGAATTTGCAAGCTCGCAAAATACTTTTTTTCGAAACTATGCAAATATATTACCAAACCCAGATACCATATTACAAAAAAGTGGTAAACAAATATCAGCTTATAATAATCTAAAAAATGATGCTCATGTTTGGAGTTGTATTCAATCAAGAAAGAGTGGTAGCATCAATTCGGAGCTTACTATTCAGCCTAATGGTGCAAGCGAAAGAAGTTCACTTCTTTTAGAACAGTTTCTGAATAATTTGGATCTTGAACAAATATATAGAGATATTTTGGAAGCTATATTATTTGGTTATCAACCTATGGAAATATATTGGAAACAAAGTGGTGAATATATTATTCCTGAAAGAATAGTAGCCAAGCCACAGGACTGGTTTTACTTTGATTTGCTTGGGCAAATAAAATATAAATCAATTTTGGAAAAGAAAGACGAATTGCCACCGAACTATAAAATTATTTGCCCTCAGCACGAGGCGAGTTTTAATAATCCTTATGGAGTAGCTTTGCTTTCTAAATGTTATTGGGCTGTTCAGTTCAAGAGTGGGTCTATGAGATTTTGGGTTACTCTAGCAGAAAAATATGGAATGCCTCTTTTGCTTGGCAAATATACAAGAGGAGCTACATTTGAAGAGGCTGAGAAGCTTGCAAATTCACTTATGGAATTAGCTCAAGATGCTGTGATAGTTACTCCATCTGATATAGAGATTGCATTGCACGAGCCAAATAGAACAAGTTCGGTGGAACTATTTAAAGAGTTAATAAATTTATGCAATGCTGAAATATCAAAAGCAATATTATCGCAAACTCTTACAACTGAAATGAGTGGTGGCTCTTATGCTGCCACAAGCGTTCATCAAGAAATACGAAGAGAAATCATTGCATCGGACATTAGGCTGATAGAAAGCACAATTAATCAAGTAGTTAAATATATTTATGAAATCAATTTCCCAAGAGAAATATTTTATCCAAAAGTGAAACTACTTGCTGACGACTTGGACTATTCACAAAAACTCGAACGTGATATAAGACTAACCAAAGATGCTGGCTTGAAACTAAACCAAAACTACTGGATAAAAAACTACGGCTATAAAGCTGGGGATTTTGAGTAAAGGGGGGAATCAATTTTCATATAATATGCAATATTTCAAATAAGATTTCGTAGAAATTAGAAGTCCAAAGGATTTAATAAAATATGATAGCGAATAAAATAAAAGTCGAAAAACAATTTGATTCAGTTAAACTAATGAGACAAATAAGAGATGAAATAAGTTTAGAAACTCAAAATATGAATTTTAAAGATTTAAAACTCTATATTAATAATCATTTATCTGATAAAACAGTAAAGAATTCAATTGATAAAAGCTTAAGTAATAATTAATGTTTGTTAAAAAACTCGAACGTGATATAAGGCTAACTAAAGATGCTGGCTTAAAACTAAACCAAAACTACTGGATAAAAAATTACGGGTATATAGCTGGGGATTTTGATTGAGGTTTTATTTATTTTACTTTGAAAATAACAGAATATTTTGTTAAGTTGTATTCATAAAATAGTCGCATATGAGATTATTTACAAAATTTTATAAAGACGTGGTCTTTCTTTTAGTTCTAAGTTGAAAATAGCCAATTAAAACTTAAACGGACAAAAAAGAATGGACACGCCCGAGATTCGGGCGTTTTCATTTAATGTTCGTTTAAAAGGTGTTTGGCTATACCTCGACTTAGGGCATTCTATGGAAATGCCCTTTTTTTATTTTATATTTATAAGGAAATTCACTATGAAGAGTTCTATATTATTAATGCTTTCTATTATTTTCTTTGTTTCTTGCAGCAATGGCTCATATAATATCAAATATGGTCAAAATATTAAACTTATTAGCAATCAAAATATATCAGTAATTTATGCTAATCATAGTAACAATCAAATATCAAATGATGCAACAGAAGTTTTGGAAAAATACCTTACAGATTGCAATAAAAATATCTTAAATGCAGATAAAGTAGAAAAGCTTCTTAAACAAAATAATGCAGAAGTGCCTAGGAGAATTAATTTAGAATACTTAAAGTCTCTAAAGAATATCTTAAAAACAGATTATGTTATTATTTCAACAGTTGATCAATGGCAAGATGGTGAATACAAATTATTTGGTAGAACAGTATCAGCAAAAGTAGGTATGTCTTTAGAAATTTATGATTTGACAAACGGAGAACTTGTAATTAGTGCATTTGGGTCTGATGAAGCAGATAAAAGTATGAGCAACCCATCAGCAAAAGAATTCTCATATAAAGTGATTAAACGACTTTTATCTCAATGGGAAAGTTTTTGCAAAGTTAACGAAGATGTACCATTAATTGAACCTAAATGAGAAACATATCTATGAAAAATATTATAGAATTTGTGTTAATTCTTGTTTTTTTAACTTCTTGTTCAAAAGATCAATCAACTTCTCCAGATAATTTATCAAATTCATTTGTTGAAATGATTGAACACTACCCCAACCAATTTTATGTTATTGATGTAAAAACAAAATATAGTGATAAATTTAGTGAAACAGGTTTGAAAAATGGTACTATAATGTACATTAATAATACAAATTGGGGGAAAGTTAAAGAAACAGGTGAAAATTATTCATTATGGATTAAAGATATTTCTCGAATTGAATCAGATTCTTTGACAACTATTACTTTTAATTTAGAGTTGCAGGAACCTTCATTAGCTTTTGAAGGAAAAGTATATAAAAAGAAGCATTTTGTTATTAATTATTCAAGAGATATTTACAATGATAAGTTAGAAAATAACATTAATGCTCAATCAGTTTCGGCGAGATATAAAATATATGCTGAAAAATGTAAGAAAACAGGCGAAATAAGTGCATTTATAAATAATAGTTTAATTGCAAAATCTCCAAATCCTTATACTTTTATTTGTAGTAAAATTCTAGATATGTTTTTAACTGAAATGCAAAATGAAAAAACACAACAATGTCAACAATTTGAAGCAGTGATATGTGGTGCTGAATGTTTTGGTGAACTTAAAGAATGGCTTTTCTTACATGAACAAGGTAACTTTTGATTTAACTATTGTAATTAATTATTTAACTATCCAAAATCAAAAAAATATTATGAAAAAATATACAATTGTTGTTCTATTAACTGTAGTACTTTTTAGTTGCTCAATATTTAAAATGCATTACTTAAATATAGAATCATATAAAGTTTCTAAATATAATATTGGGCTAAATCCAAATATAAATATTATAGAAGCTAAGGGTAATTTAAGAAGCCTTA
>JAPLFM010000291.1:19925-33379 GCA_026390675.1 Candidatus Kapaibacterium sp.
AAAAATCAAAGTCTTCAAAGATAAATGTTTTTAACAAAATTAATAGAGGAATTGAATTAAAAAACAAAAATAACAAACCGCAGTTAACAGGAATAGAAAGCAGTAATGATTCAGTAAAACCATATTTCTTTTCATTTGAAATTGTAGATAAAAGTGATGAAATAATTACAAAACAAGAAAAAGAAAAATATAAAGAAAAGGTTAGTAAAGGTAGTTATATTGAAGAAGTAGAAAAAGAAAGAAATATTGATGTTGCATATGTTAAAACAGAAATAATTGTTCAGCTAACTTTAGCAAATGCATCGAAATTTATTTTGGATCAAAAAGAATACAAAATGTCAATTGATTGGAAAAAACAAAGTGAACCAACTGAAAAAAATCAAAGATATATTCTTGTATTACAAAAAATTGTCGAACAATTTCTTGATGATGTTGTTCCGAAAATTGATTCTAAAAGGACTAGTATGGATATCTCAGATGAAAATCTGCAACCTATAATTGATGATGTTAAAAAAGGTGATACTAAAAATAGTATAGAGAAACTTAAAAAGTATATTTTAGATAATCCAAACTCAGCTCCTGCTAATTACAACTTAGCTTTAATCTTTGACTACTTAAAAGATTATTCAAATGCTATGTTATACTATAACAAGGCTTGTTCAATAGACCCTAAATATAATCAAATTAAAAGTGAATGTGAGAACAGAATTCAAAATTTAAATGATATTAATTCTGAACATTAAAATATGAAAGTAACAAGCATATATATTCTCATTATTTTTCTTAGCTATATTGCAATTGCTAAAAATAATAATATTAAAAATGTAAAAAATAAAATAGAAAACTCTGGAATATCTATTGACAAAGTAGAAGCTAAATCTGCTTTTGATTATTTAAATGAGATTAGAAAAAATCCTAGATTATTTAACATTGAATTAGGTGTAGATTTAAGTTATGTACCAACAAAAGATAAATTAATATGGAATGATACACTTGCAAGAGTTGCTGAAAATAAAGCAAAAGATATGGCAAGTAAGGAATATTTTAATCATATTGATCCAGCTGGCTTTGGTATGAATATTAAGATAAATGATGCAGGATATAAATTAGAACCTGCTTTTTATTCAAAAAAGTCTTTAAATTATTTTGAATCATTATCAGCTGGCTCAATAGATGGTAGAGATTGTATAAAACAACTGATATTAGATATTTCATTAGAGCCTGATATAAACAAAGGACATAGAAACCATCTTTTAGGTATTGATTACGATAATAGTAATTTCAGGAGTTCAGCAAAAGATATTGGCATTGGTTTTTGCAAGGCTAAAAACAGAAAATATTCTTCTTATATTAGTATTATTATAGCTAAACATTCATTCTAATTCATAGAATTTTTAAACTTATAAATTAAGAAGTAAGGCTTCAAACACTTTACTTCTTTTTTATTTCAATTAACTTACCAAAAACAAATTAATATTGAACTTGGAAATAAAATTCAAAAAAAATATTAAATTAACTTTTACTTTAAACTTTTCTTGCTTAATTTTGTCATAAGCTTATGAAAAGAATCAAATTAATATTAATATTGTTTTTTGTTACACTTAATCTTTATTCAAAAGATAGTGTTTATGTATTTATGGCTACTGATTGCCCTGTTTGTACTTTTCAAACAAAAGCAATAAATGAATTGTATAATCAAAATAAGCAAAATTTTGATTTTGTTTTGGTGTTCCCAAATATTGATACGAGTGAGGAATCTATTTTAGAATTTAATAAAAATTTTAAGATTAGTATTCCATATATAATTGATAGCACACAAAACTTAGCTAAGAACTTTAAAATTACTACTATTCCAGAAGTTATAGTTCGAAATTCAAATAAAACTATATATAGGGGTAGAATTGACAATAGCTTTTTTGCACCCGGTAGAAAAAGGACTATTACGACTGAATTTGATCTAAAAAATGTATTAAATGATTTAACTTTAAACAAACAAATTATTAATAAAGAAACAACTCCCATTGGTTGTGTTCTTACTTATAAAAAAGGTAAAAAATGAGAAATATATTACTTCTTGTAATTTCACTTACAATTTTAGGAACTTTTGATTTGCAAGCAGATATAAATTATAGTGAGCATATTGCTCCTATTATTTACAAGAATTGCACTAGTTGCCATAGATCTAATGAAATTGGTCCAATGCCCTTTACTTCATATTCTGAAGTTAGAAAATATGGTCAAATGATAAAGTCAGTAACTTCTAATAAAAGTATACCACCTTGGCAACCAACAAAATCATTTTCTACTTTTATAAATGAAAGAGGATTGACTGATATTGAAATCAAAATGATTGCAGATTGGACTGATGCTGATATGCCTCAAGGTGACCCAAGTAAAGAACCTGCCTTACCTCAATATTCAGATGGCTCTCAATTAGGTACACCAGATTTGGTACTGAAAATGTCAGAAGCCTTTACACAAAAAGGCGATGGTAAAGATATTTATTGGTTTTTTGTTTTACCAAGTGGTTTGACAGAAGATAAAGAAATTGCTGCAATTGAATTTAGACCGGGTAATAAGAAAATTGTTCATCATGTTTTAATGGCAATTGATACATCTGGTAAAGCAAGGGCAAAGGACAAAGATACACCAGGATATGGTTATATTGGGTTTGGTGGTTTTGGCGATGAAGGTTTAAAACCAATAGTGGGATATGTGCCAGGTGCTTCACCTACAGTATTTCCTGATGGAATTGGCTTACCTATTCAAAAAAACAGTGATTTAGTAATTCAAGTACATTATGCACCTTCTCCAATTGATCAAACAGATCAATCAACAGTAAATATTTTCTTTAGAAAAGACAAAGTAGAAAGGCATATTCAGAATTTTGTAATGTTGCCAATTCACTTAAAAAATGGTCCTTTTATAATGAAAGCTGATAGTATCACTTCTTTTAGAGGTGAATATAAATTGCCAATTGATGTAACTTTATTTGCTGTTGGTCCTCATTCTCATTTACTAAATAAGTATTGGAGAGTGGTTGCAGTTAATGAAAAGGGAGATTCTATTCCTTTAATTGAAATAAAAGATTGGAAGTTTAATTGGCAAAGTTCTTACTTTTTCAAAAAACCAGTGGTTCTAAAGAAAGGTTCAAAATTAATTGGTTGGGCTACTTATGATAATACAGTGAATAATTATCTTAACCCAAACAACCCACCAAAACTAGTTACTTGGGGTGAAAATACTAGTGATGAAATGTATTATTTACCATTTTTCTTTACTACTTACAAAGCTGGTGACGAAAACATTGTTTTATCAGTAGAAGAAGGAAATGACAGGCTAATCTTAAAACAGAATCTAATCTTAAATTTATCACCAAACCCAGTATCTAATGATTATGTCACATTATCTTTTGAACCAAATGTTGAAGAAAATGCTGAAATAGAAGTATTTGATATTTCAGGTAGGAATATAAAAGAACTAAACCAAAGTTACAATTTGAGAAACGGAGAAGATAAATTAAATTTACAAGTTGAGAAATTGCAAATTGGAACTTATGTGATTAAATTAAAATCAAAAAATTATGAATCAACTGTAAACTTTGTAAAAAGTAGTAAAGATTAGTTAAAAACACTAGAAGTAAAATTCAAAAATTGGAGTAATTATATTGAAAATATTTTATTTAATCTTTGTCTTTTTTAGCTATTTTCTAATTAATTCTTGCAGAGAGGATTTTGTATTGCCTTTTGTAAAGGCAGAAATTCCATGGGAAAGCATTAATAATGGTATAAATACTGGAGTTGTTGATGTAGTACTTGCTAAAGATGAGTTCAATTATTATTTTGCTAATGGTAAGTTAACTTCTTCTGACAATAATTTTGGTTCATTAAATTATACATATCTAGCAAATTCATCTGAATTCAACATGTTATCATCAAGAGATGATATAATTGTGGTTGAAAATTATGGATTAAGAATTAGTACAGATAATGGCAAAAATTGGAATTATTATCCTTATATTATAGATTTGAGCTCTAATGAAGTAAAAATATATGATTCTAAATTAAATGATGACACAATCTATTTAGTCAGCTCCGATGATGTATCTTATTTATCAAAAAAGAATGGAACGTGGCTAAACCAAGAATTTAATAGTATTTTGAATTTTGACACTAGTTTAAGTTATTCTTCTATTGGTTTTAATTTAAATACAGTTTTTGTTGGAACTAATCTGGGTAAAATTCTTATATTGGATGATAGAAAAAATTGGGTAGAAAACAAAGATTTGCCAATTTCTAAAATATTATCAATTGTAAGTATAAATGGGTTTACTTTCGTTTCTTCTAAGAATAATGGAATATATTATTCCAGTAATTTGGGTAAATCTTGGAATAAGATTACACATCAACTTGTTTCCAAAAAAAGTTTTAAATCATTATACGTTCATAAAAATACTATTTATGCTTGCACTTTCGGAAATGACATTTACACTTCAATTGATAATGGGTTAAATTGGAACCTTCTCAAAATTGAGAATTTTATTGATGACTTCAACACAATCTCGTCAAATAATTTTCAAGTTGTAATTGGGACAAAAGGTAATGGAATTTATAAATCTACAGATGATGGAATTAGCTGGCAAAACAAAAATTGCAGTAATTTACGAGTTTCAAATATAATGAATTCAAATACAGAGCTGTATGTTATTGCCGAAAGCAGTCTATATTACTCAGGTGTTTTTTATAGTTCAGATAATGGATTAAATTGGATAAATCGTGGACTGCATAAAGAGAACATCTCATCTTTAGCTGTATATGAGAACGAAGTGTATGCTTTATCTCAAAATGCCTTATTCTATTCAAGTAACAAAGGTATTAGTTGGGAAAAAATTGAAATTCCAAATATTTATACAATAGATAAAAGCAGTAAATGTTACAACACAATAAAAAAAATTAATAATAAAATATATTTATTGCTAAATACCAACGGTTATTTAAACAATGATTTTGCATTTTATATATCATCAGACAATGGTAAATATTGGATTACACACAGTCAAAGCGAAGATTTAAAAAATGTATTTTATGATGTAACTGTTAGGGATAGTAATATTTATTTAGGATACAATTATGGTGTGATAATTTCAAATGATGAAGGTAAAACATATAAAAAGGTGATTTTATCAGATTTTTCTCGTGTAAATACTATTGCATTCAATGACAAAATAGGATTGATTGGTACTAATGATAATTTACAAATTTCTAAAGATAATGGAAAAACTTGGATGTATAAAGCTTTTAGAGGAAATTGGATTAATCATATTTTGATGTATAAGGATTTTGTTTTTATGGGTTATAATAAAGGTATAGCGGTCTCTAGTGATAATGGAGAAACTTGGAAATATTTAGGATTAACCGAATTCAATGTGAATAGAATTGCTGTGAGTGGTGATTATATTTTCGCAACTACTGAAAACAATGGTGTATTTAGATCTAGGCTAAGTGATATAAAGTAATATTTACAAAAAACTGAATTGAAATATGAAATCAAATTTTAATAATATTGAAGAATATCTTGCTTTACAAAGTGCAGAAGTTAGAAAAGTTTTGCAAGAATTAAGAGAAACTATTTTGTCTGTTTGTCCAGAAGCAGAAGAAAAAATAAGTTATGGTATGCCTGCTTTCAAATATAATGGTATGTTAGTTTATTTTGCTGCTTTTGAGAAGCATTGCAGTTTATTTCCCGGTTCTACAGTAGCAAAGTTTCAAGAGGATCTTAAAATTTCAAAACTTCAAAAGGTACAATTCAATTTACTTTAGAAAAACCAATCCCAAAAGAATTGGTAATCAAAATTGTTGAAACTAGAATGCAAGAAAATCTTGAGAAGAAAAGATGGAAAACAGTTAAAAAGAAAACAATAAAGGATTAAATTTAAAATCAAAAAATTAAAATATCTTTTGATTTATAAAAAAAGGGATAATTGAAAAATTATCCCTTTTAATTTTCTTGAATATTTAATTTTTATCTTAATGTTATAGCAGAAACTTTACCATTCAAAGTAACAACAGCGTTTTTGTTACAATCATAGCTACCATCTGGATTAAAGTTTACTACCATAGTTGAACCTTTATTATTTGAAATAGTAATTATACCTGAAACAAAATCTTTAATCAAACAGCTTAGTTTTTTAACTAAAGGATTTTCATTACTAATAACAACTGAAAAACCAACACCTTTTCTATTGATGCCACTTGAACTACCAGTAATTTCATATTCGTCATCAATATTAACATTTTTTGTAAGCATACCTTTTGTTTGTTTGATTGCATTACTTACAGTAATGTTAATTGATGTAGGAGATAAGAAGGAAATTGTTTTTGAACCTTTTACTTCCATATCTTGAATAAAATAATTGCTAACAGCAACAGTAACACTTGATCCAACCGATTTCCAAACACCAGTAAATGTAAATAGAATTTGGCCTCTTCTGTATCTACCATCTTTACACAAACAATTTTTAGAACCAAAATCAATCAACACAGTTTTTTTAACTGAATCAAAAGTTACTGTGGCACAATCAGGTAACTGATCTGATTTTCCATTATTTTGAATACCAGCTTCTTTCCTTTCTGCTTCAGAGCTTGTAGAAGCATCACCTTGAGAGGTTACAAAAGAAAATATACTAGAAAATTCACCATCAACTAATGCATTATCAGTTGAAGATTGTGTACTCTCATCATTCGAAGGACTAATTACAGTATCTTTTTTACAACTTGTAATAGTAAATAATACTATTAAACTACTTAGTAAAAGAAATTTAGAAATGTTTTTCATAAAGCACCTATTTGTTAATAAAAATATATCTTAATATTTCTTAGACAAAAATAACAAATTAAGGTTTAATTTCAAAGTAAATTACTTGTTCTCGTGTTCTTCTTTTTCCTTTTCATCTTTATTTGGTTCGTTAGATATCTTTTGAGATTCACTTGAACGAATTTCTGAATGTCTTATTTCTCCACCAGTAGTTCCTACATTCTTAGAAATAAGAATTGAAACAAATGTTAAAGCTAATACTACATAATATAGTTTTATATTTATAGTCTTTTCTTTCAAGTCCAAATAAAGTGTTACTAAAGAAGAAATACCTATAAGTACAATAAACCAAATAAATTTTTCAGCAATTTCTTCGTGTTCATGTATAAGATGTTTGTTCACTCCAGCTATATTTTCAATAACATCTTCAGCTTTGTCACCACTCAAAAAAGCAGGAATACCAACAATAGAAGTAAAAATTAAAATCCCTAAGCCAACTCTTTTTATTGTTGAGGATTTTAAAAAGAAACCAGCAACTAAAACCAAAAAGCCAATTATAGTACCAATAATTGGAAAGTGATTTAAAACCATGTGTATGTGAGCACCATTCATAATATTTCCTCAAAAATTTGTTTAAAAAAAATTAGCCTGTAATAGAAACGCCTATCATTCTACCTATGCCGTAAGTAATAGCCGCAGCACTCAATCCAAAAAATACCTGACGTAAGCCAGAATATAAAATACTTTTACCTGTAAAAAGAGTTATAGCCGAACCAATTAAGAAAAGTCCTAATCCACTAATGATAGTACTAAGAATAATAGCATTCATACCATTTGTAAACATAAATGGAATCACTGGCATTACTGCTCCGATTGCAAATAACACAAATGAAAAAATTGCAGCCTCCCAAGCGGAGCCTTCAAGTTCATCAGCATTAATTCCAAGCTCTTCTTTTACTAATATTTGGTGAGCCAAACCTTTGTCTTTCATTACTTCTTCAGCAAGTTCCATAGCTTGCTCTTCAGGTATTCCTTTCGCAATGTAAATTAGAGAAAGCTCTTTTGTTTCGCCTTCAGGATCATTTTCTATTTCTTCCATTTCAAGTTGCATTTGGTTTTCATATAGCTCTTGTGAGCTTTTTACTGAAATCCATTCGCCAAGTGCCATTGATAAAGCACCAGCAAGCAAACCAGCAAGACCAGCAAGAAGAACACCACTTTGCCCATGAGTTGCACCTGCTATACCCATCACCAGACTAAAATTTGAAACTAAGCCATCATTACCACCAAGTACCCCAGCTCTTAACGCATTGCCACCAACTGAGCGGTGCCTGCGTTCAAACTTTGCAAATACACTACCAACAACTCCAGATTCTTTTTCTAATAATGCACGTATAATTTTTACATGATTGGCCTCGCTACCATTAAATGGAATTTCCTTGTTTGATTTATTTATCAAAGTGGCTCTTGATATATTCTTTTCAATATCCATAAGCACACCAAGCACATAATCATACCCAAATACTTTTCCAATCCAATTTAATGCTATTGCTCTAAATGATGGCTCTGGTAATTTGAAATCACTTCCTTTCCAGTTTTTGGAAAAAGCCATAGCATGTCCAGTTTCTATTTCGCTCATTTGCTTAAAGACTCTGGAAATAGTGGGGTCGCTTTCATTTTCTGAGAGCTTTAGGTAAAGAAAACTAGCATCCACTTCGGATTGAATATTCTTTTCTTTGAGCAATGAGCCAATCATAAATTAATATTTCTGAATTCGTGATTAAAACATAATGCAATTTAACTCTTTTGCAATGAACTTGTACATTTTCAGTAAATTATATAATTTTTTTTATTTGAAAATTATATTAGTTTGCAACTATTTTTAAGTTGCAAACTCAATTGTATTTTATTATATTTGTAAATGAGTAGAAAAGAAAAATTATTAAAACGACTTTTGAGTTTACCAAAAGATTTTACTTATAATGAATTGAAGCTGTTATTGGTTAGTTTTAATTATATAGAATATACTTTGGGGAAAACATCAGGTTCTAGAGTTGCATTTTATAATAAATCTAACAATCATATTATTAGATTGCATAAGCCACATCCATCTAATATTTTAAAAAGATATCAGATTAATTTAATCATTGAAGAACTAAATAAAAACGGATTATTAAATGAAAGATAAAATTACATATAATGAATTTATAGGCTCGGTACATTATAATGAAAGTGATAATGTATTTTATGGGAAAATAGAGGGTATTAATGACCTTGTTACTTTTGAAGGTGAATCTGTAGAAGGATTACGAAAAGCATTTATTGAAGCAGTTGATGACTATATAGAAATTTGTAAACAAACTTCTAAAATTCCTTTGAAAACTTATAAAGGGAGCTTTAATATACGTATCAGTCCTGAATTGCACAGAAAAGTTGCAGATAAAGCTATTAAGTTAGGTGTGCCAATTAATAGAATTATTCAAAACGCAATTGAAAGAGAAATTAACCACTAGTACAATATCTTCTCAATTTGTGTATAATCAAGTTTGATGTATGCAGTTTGGTCGGAACCAGCTAATATAATACAGCCTTCATTGCTAACACTTGCTTTTAGATTAAGATTTATAGTATTTCCAAGGTCAACAATATTTTGCAGTTCACCATTTGACCTATCAACTATAAAAAGACCAATTGAGGCACCATTTGTACCAGCAAATGCTAATTGTGTTTTGGAAATCATTACTGGAGTTGGGATAGCATATTCATAAAACATTTGCCACTTTTTATCCCCTTTTGCATCAAAAGAAAGCATTCCACTCGTTCTTTGTCCTAAGCCGGGATTAAATCCTATGAAATAAAGAGTTGTATCATTTGCAATAGATAAATTTCTAGGTAAAATTGAAAGCTCTTTATTCCAAATCTCTTTTCCATTATAATCATAGCAATACAATATAGAAAGCTGTTTGTCATTGCGATTTACTATTCCAGCAAAATACATTCTTCCAGCAAAGCAAATTGGAGTTTTGACTAAATTTACTTTGTTTAGTCCTATTGCATTTTTAAGTTTGCCAACTTTACTCAAAGTAAGAACTGAATCAACCCCATTATCTCTCAAATCATTCAATGAAAAATGTAAATTCTCATTTTCATCAGCAGAGAATGTTTGTGTAATAGATAAATTTGAAATATAATTCCAAGCTAATTTTCCAGATTTACTTACTTTACAAACCATACTCTTTTTAGGTAAATTCGATGAAATAACAATACCGTCACTTTGTAATAATAAATCACTATATATCGAACTATAATCTTTGGTGTCAAGATTTAGAGTTTTTTCTAATTCTTTTAAAGAATATTTCCAATTTATCGCACCACTATAATTAACAGAATAGAGTATTCCTTTTGTATCAATGCAGTAAATATTATCAAGTGAGTCGTATGCCATTGCTGAATAAACATAACTTGAGTCGCTAAGTTTGATTTCGTGTATTACAGTTGCATTGCTTGCTATAACTAAACTACCTGATTGAGTTGCTATTACTACATCACCATTTGGCAATGGCAATGGCATTGCAATAGCACCGCTTATATCTTTTGAAGCAATTATGTTTTTATTTACAATTGAATTTTGAAATTTTTTGGTAAATTCATAAGAATTTCTTCTTCCAGCACCACCAAATAAATTCCCAAAATTATCTGGTTTTTCATTAGAACAAGAAGCAAACAGAATTGATAAAGTAATAATTAAGATTAATTTCGATTTTTTCATATTGTTTTTGTTTTCTTTAAACCTACTAATTACATTTTCGGAAACGTCCACCATTTTAGATTATTTTGTAAAAACTATAATATGGAGTATTAAATTACGTATGTTTACTTCACACCATTATAGCTAAAGCTGGAAACTATTGAATAAATATTTTGACTTTTTAGGCTGTATGTCACATATTGTCATATTTTGTATAATTTAAACAAGATGTAGGGGTTTAGCTTGCTTTGGTCCTTGAATTGACAATCTTTCCTAGTTCCATAAAACAAACTGTTTGAAGAAATGTAAAACAGAACAAATAACTAGCTCCGTAGGTGCGAGCTTTAAGCTCTTTCAGAGCTTAAAAGAAACAAAAAAAGAAAGAAATCATTTTGCTACAAACATTGAACTCCTCTGGAGTTCTAAAGCAACACACATAGTCAATTTAGATAATGGTTGATTGAAAAGAACTTAGCATTTTATAAAACTTAAAAGATTGCTTTAGGAGAATTGCTAAAGAATTGTGTTAAAAAACAGATTATTTAATATTTAATGTCATTTCATTTAAATATCTTTCTGTAGCAATTGCCGAATCTTGCATAATCTTATAAAGTGCTTCTTTGTTAGATAAATTTTCTACACTTTTGTAAATTTTGTCTTTCATTTCCCACACCTCTAATTGAGATTTAGAAATATTAAAATTTTTATTTTTCATTACTTAATACCTCATAAGGAGTTGTAATTTCTAAGCTATTTAAATAATTTTCACTCATATTCAATATATTTATTTGTCTTTTTTTAGTGATATTAGCTAAATGTTTGTAATTCCAACTTAGTAATATTTCAATTTTATTAATAACACATAACGCAATATGAAGAGAATCAGCAATACTTTTTTTGGGGAGAATATTGTTTTTCAAATATAATTCTGCTAAGTAAATTACTTCTTCATTAATTCCAATATTTACAAATTTAAGATTATATTTGCTAATTACCTGCAATAAATCTCTTTTCTTGACCAAATCATTTGTTTGATTAATCTCATCTATAACCACTTGAGAAATATAAACTTCATAAACATTTATATAATTATCAAAAAAGTCAATTGTAACTTCTTGTTTTTCTGGTGCATCATCAGCAAAAAGAAAATTGATAATAGAAGTATCTAAATATATTTTTAATTTTTTGGACATAGAACATTAAATAATAATTAAACTATTAAACTTTCATTTTATTGTAAAACAGACTATAATTACTGCTTGATACGTTGATTGTTTGAACCAAACGCTCTTACAATTTCCAAAATAATGTAATCACTATGAATTTTCATAAATTTTATTCTCTTAGTTCATTAGGAACGACCTGTTTGTAGAAATGTAAAACATATTCAACAACGAGCTACGTAGGTGCGAACTATAAGCTCTATCAGAGCTTAATAGAAATAAAAAAGAAAGAAATCATTATTCTACAAATATTGAACTCCTCTGGAGTTCTAAAGCAATACAAAAATAACATAAATTTACACATAGAACACAATTTGGCTAAAGCCGAATTACGTTACTATTTCATAATCATCCAGCTAAAGCCGGACGCTATTGAAAATTCATATTAAGATATATTTGCTTGATTGAGCCAAGTTCAAACTGTTGTATCTGAAAACTAACCAGATCCTTTTACTTGTAGGGGCCAAAGCATGCTCAACCCTCATTTTCATAAATTTTATTCTCTTAGTTCCATAGGAACAACCTGTTTGTAGAAATGTAAAACAGAACAAAAAAACAAGCTCCGTAGGTGCGGTCTATAAGCTCTTTCAGAGCTTAAAATAAATAAAAAAAGAAAGAAATCATTTTCTACAAACATTGAACTCCTCTGGAGTTCTAAAGCAATACAAATATAAAATATATTTTATTTAGAGAATGATTAATTATAAAGAGCTTGGTATTTTCTAGATCTATAAAACTTGTTTTGGAGTATTATCAAATAGTTTATTTATTCTTGGAATTATAATCCAAAATCCAACAATTAAAAATAGAAGAGAATAAAACTCCTTCCTATATTCAATAAATTTTGTTTTTCTTTTCATTTCATAAGACACTAAAATTTTTGATTGAAATAAAGGATTTAATATCAAAATAGAAAAAATAAAAATAATTAGTAAATTCTCTTCAAAATTTGATAATATATCACTTAGATGGAAAAGCATGAAATATATTAATAAAAACAATTCAAAGGCAATAGACAAAAATACTAAAAAAATAAAGTCTTTAGTATAAATATTATATTTTTGATTAAAGCTTATTACAAAAATAGTATAGTATATAAAATACATCAAAAACAAGAAAGTAATTAAAACTCTGCTTGCAAATTGATTAGAATTACAGCTATTAAATAAAATAAATACAATAGAAATAATTAGAATATGCCAATTTTTTATTACTTTTAATATATAATTCATTTTGACTCTAATAGTTTAAATTTTTTTTCTCTTAGTTCCATAAAACGACCTGTTTGTAGAAATGTAAAAAAGAACAAATATCAAGCTCCGTAGGTGCGACCTATAAGCTCTTTCAGAGCTTAAAAGAAATAAAAAAAGAAAGAAATCATTATTCTACAAACATTGAACTCCTTTGGAGTTTTAAAGCAATACAAATATAATTATAAATTTACACATAAACACAATTTGGCTAAAGCCGATTTACGTTAGTATTTCATAATCATCCAGCTAAAGCTGGACGCTATTGAAAATTCATATTAAGATATACTTGCTTGATTTAGCCAAGTTCAAACTGTTGTATCTGAAAACTAACCACATCCTTTTACTTGTAGGGGTTGAGCAAGCTCAACCCTCATTTATATAACCATTCTCTTAGTTCAATAGGAACAACCTGTTTGT
>JAPLFM010000116.1 GCA_026390675.1 Candidatus Kapaibacterium sp.
CTTACCCTACTGGTAATCTACAAAATCCAGCTCTAGATATGATAGCACAGTATAAAGGTAAAACAAGAAGAGATGGAGTAGATAAAGAATATGAAGTTATAATAAAAATTACTGGTAACAAACTTAAACCTCAGTTAGAATTTAGTTTGAATTTGGATGGGAATGGAGCTATTTCAAATGAAGAAAGTGTGCGTGACATAACTTATCTTTTTGCATTTGGTAAAACATTCGCAGATATGCAAAGAAAAGATCAAGGAAGTCAAGGAGATTTGGCTGGTGAAACAATGAACAAAGTGGCATCTGCTAGTGTTTCTCAAGTGATTAATCAAATTGCTACTAAATTTTCTGGAACAGGAATAAAACAAATTGACGTTGATTTTAATGGTTCTGCTGATAAAGCAACTTTCAGACTACAAGGAGAAATATTAGAAGGAATTGAATGGACATTAGGAAGTAGTTTAAATAACTCAACAGCAACTCAATTTCAAATAGATATTCCAATGAGTAGATGGACAGATAAATCTTTTTGGCAAAACTTTATTTTTCAAACTAGATATGTAAATTCTTTAAATCAAGTAACTACTCCTGACCAAATTTTATGGGAAGGTAAAATAAAATACGGAAATAGTTGGTAAAATGTTTTTTATTTTGTATTAACAACTATTTTTAGTTAATTTTGAATTAGTATTTACCGATAAATATATTTAAATTGTAATTTTCACAATAAGTGAGACGATTATGGCTAAGTTAGATGTAGAAAATGGTATTGACAGTTTATTACAACTTGTCAGTTTTAACATAAATGAAGAAGAATTTGGTCTTGATATTCTAAAAGTTCAAGAAATAAATCGAATGGTTGAAATTACTAGAGTACCTAATACACCAGATTTTGTTGTTGGTGTTATAAATCTTAGAGGGAAAGTAATTCCTATTATTGATCTTAGAGCTAGACTTGGTATGCCTGATAGAGCTTATGATAAGGATACTAGAATAATTGTTGTAGAGCTTGAAGGCAAGGTTATAGGCTTTATTGTTGATAAAGTTAATGAAGTTTTGAGAATCAGTAAAAGTATTACTGAACCACCTCCACCAATGGCTGGTGGAGTAAATTCTGATTTTATAACTGCAGTAGGTAAATTAGAAAACAGATTATTAATCCTTTTAGATTTAAACAAAGTTTTAACTACCAAAGAACAAGAAGAATTAGTCGAAGTATAAATACCAAAATTTGATTAAAAGGCTATTTTTAAAAAATAGCCTTTTTAATTTTAACATTGACATCTTATATTCAATTCTTTTTAATTTCGAACTTAACATCTTTCCAAAAACATCTTTTCTTATTTATCAACAAAATAAAAGAAAATATTAGTTTTTTCGTTTACTTATTTCAAGCTTTTCAAAATAAATAAGGAAGAACAAATGGACAATTATTTAGTCCCAATTGTAATCGAACAAACAAGTCGTGGTGAACGTTCTTATGACATTTATTCTAGACTATTAAAAGAAAGAATAATTTTTCTAGGTACGCCAATAGATGATCAAATAGCAAGTTCTATAATTGCTCAGTTACTTTTTTTGTCATCTCAAGATCCTACAAAAGATATTAATATTTATATTAATTCACCTGGTGGCAGTGTAAGTGCTGGTCTTGCAATTTATGATACTATGCAATTTGTAAAACCTGATATTTCTACTATCGCCATTGGTATGGCTGCTTCAATGGCTCAAGTACTTCTTTGTGCAGGTACTGCTGGTAAAAGATTTGCTTTACCTAATTCTAGAATATTAATGCATCAACCTTTAGGTGGCACTCAAGGACAAGCTTCTGATATAGAAATTTATACTAGAGAAATGCTTAGAGTAAAAGAAAATTTATTTAAGATTATTTCTAAGCACACTGGCAAAGATATAGAAGTTATTAAAAAAGATGCTGATAGAGATAACTATATGACTGCTCAAGAAGCTACAGATTATGGAATTGTAGATAGTATTTTAGAAAAAATCCCTGATTCAAAAAACCAATTAAGCACAAGCACTGAAATATAATGGCTAAAAATAGATCTATAAATAGTGGTATGCAATGCTCATTTTGTGGTAGAATTTCACCTGAATTTAATAGTTTGATTGAAGGACCAAATGGTGTATATATTTGTGATGTTTGTATAGAAAAATCGGTACAAATAATTAAAAAAAGTAAACCAGATGATAATTCAATTAATGATTTTAAACAATTGAAACCTTCTCAAATTAAATCGAAACTAGATGATTATGTAATTGGACAAGATAAAGCTAAACAAATATTAGCTGTTGCAGTATATAATCATTATAAAAGAACTAAGGCAAGTCCTATTGAAAATAAGTTTAAAGATATTGAAATTGAAAAATCAAATATCTTATTACTTGGACCTACTGGTACTGGTAAAACTTTACTTGCCCGAACTCTAGCTAAAATATTAAATGTTCCTTTTGCTATAGCCGATGCGACTACTATTACTGAATCAGGATATGTTGGAGATGATGTTGAATCACTTTTACTCCAATTATTACAAAATTCTGATTACAATATTGAAGCAGCCGAAAGAGGGATTGTTTATATTGATGAAATTGATAAAATAGGTAGAAAAAGCGAATCAACAAGCATTACTAGAGATGTTTCTGGTGAGGGTGTACAACAAGCATTACTTAAAATGCTAGAAGGAACAAGAGCAGGCATTCCGCCTAAAGGTGGAAGAAAGCATCCAGAACAACCACTTATATATGTTGATACAAGGAACATATTGTTTATTTGTGGTGGTGCTTTTGAAGGATTAGAAAAAATCATAGCTGATAGAAGTAAAAAAGCCTCAATTGGTTTTACTGCAGATTCAACTTTGTCAATTGATGAAAATTTCAAACTTTTGCAAACAGTTGAACCTGATGATTTAATTAAATTTGGTTTTATTCCTGAGTTAATTGGTCGTTTGCCTGTTGTAACTGCATTGGAAGAATTAACTGAAGAAGCACTTCTTGACATATTAAAAAAACCGAAGAATGCTCTGGTAAAACAATATCAAAAATTGTTAGATTATGATGGTATTGAATTGGAGTTTGATGAAAACGCTTTACAATCTATTGTAAAAAAAGCAAAAGAAAGAAAAACAGGTGCTAGAGGATTGAAATCAATTGTTGAAAACCTACTTTTAGAAGTTATGTTTACAGCTCCTGACAATGAGAATATAGCTAAGGTTCAAATAACTAAAGAATTTGTTGAAGGTAAATCTTTACCTTTGATAGTTGAGAAAAATCCGAATTAATTAGAAATAATAACAAAATAAGAAATTTTACTTTTTTATTTAAAAAAAAGTACTTATATTGCAAATCTGTTTAATGCAATAATTTCTTTTTAGAGGAATATAAATGTTTGCTGTAGTCGAAATCGCAGGTCAACAATTTGAAGTAGCACAAAACGTTACTCTTAATGTTCC
>JAPLFM010000120.1 GCA_026390675.1 Candidatus Kapaibacterium sp.
AGCATTTTGCTTTGACTTCTTTTTTTATGTCGGTGTCATCATTTTCTCCTATTGAATACAATTGAAATTTAATAAACTTCTCCCATATATTATTATAATTTATGGGAAGTGAGTTATATAAAATATTTTTATGGTGCAGTAATCCAAGTATTATAGTTTGTATATGTAATAGCAGTCTCAGAATCAATATTGAAAATAATTTCAAATGTAGAACCATTGTTTTTCACATAAAATTCAATATTAGCAAAACCAGTTGGTACAACATATTCAGTTCCATTTAAAATATTTGGATTATTTATAAAAACTTTGTTATAAAGATTATATTCGTTTGGGTTTGAAGGTGTAATTTTACCTGGTGCATGAATAATTGGACCAATGTTATGTCCTAAAAGCGAACGATCAGGTAAAGTAGCACAGGAATCATTAGTTTTGTCACAGCTAAATGTAATTGACTGCTTTGTTACAGCAAATGAATTACAATGTATAACAATTAAACTAAAGCAAAATTTCTAAACATAAAATCACCTATTAATAATAATTGGAAAAAATTAATTTTTCAAAAATGGTAAAGTAAAATATTTTCCATTTTTATTTTTGATAAAATAAGATACGGCATCGTTATATTTAATTAAACAAAGCAAACTAGATTCTTTTTCATTAATAATATTAGAATCTAAATTAACTAATGTTTCAATAAGTGTTTCAAAATTATATATATATAAAAAATAATTAGCTTTGCTATCTCGAATTACAATACATATCGAATTGTCATAATTATCAAGTACTGGAATATCAAAGAGCATTTCAAATTTATTCATATTAAATGAAATAGGGTGATTTTGAAATAAATTTGACTTATTGTTAAAATTTAATGAAATAATACTATTATTTTTTTTATTTGTTAAATAAACCTTCTTATTTACTTTAATAAAATTTACATCATCTATTCTAAATTTTGTGCTGTCATAAACTAAAGTATCTATAAATTCCAACTTTTTATCTTTTAATTTGCATATTGCAATTAAATCTATCAAAGGTTTTATTTTTTTACTTCTAAACGGCTCTAAAGCTTTGCAAAACAATAAATACTTGTTAGTATCAATCTCAGATATATTACTAATCGAAAATAATGAATTAAATATCATATTTTTATTAATAGAATTTGTTGTTTGTGGTAATTCATTGTAATTACTCTCATAAATAATCTCAGAAAATCCTACCAACTTATGGTATTTATTCATTCCTTCTAATTTTGGGTCATATAGTCTAGGGAAATGAGCTCTGGCTGTAACATTGTATTTAAGCTCCTTATTATTAATTGAAATAAAACTTTCAAAAGAATTTAATACTCCCATCATATCTTTTGTTTCTTTCCATAAATTACTAGAATCAATAAATTTATCAGGGAACATATAATTAGTAGCTTCGCAAAGTGGATCATTTTCTAAAATTAATACAGAATCCAGAATTTCTGATTCCAATACTTTAGAAATCAAGTTATGTTTCATATCAATTTTAAAAATATCAAGTTTGTTTTGATCAAAACAATAGTAAGCATTATCAAAAAAATAAAACTTTTGAATAAAATCCAAATTTGTATTATAATTGCTATAAAAAGTAGTATCAATAATGTTTAATTTAAATACATTTTGAAATTTATTAACTTCAAAGTCAGGTTCTATAAAATTGTTATGAATTAAATATATTTCATTTTGCAAAATTTTAATGGTTGAAGGTGGAATTGAGTATTGGTTTCTATTTAGTATTTCTAAAGTTTTACCTTTTAATAATCTTTGAATTGATTTAGAATTGTTTGTTGCTGAAACTAAAATCACATTAACAAAATGATTGTTCATAAAACTATCACTTTTTTCTAATTTTAGTTTATTGTAAAATAAATTTAATTTAACAGCTTGACAATTAACACAAAAGTCTTCACTTACAATATTAATATACAATTCATTTTTATCAAAATAATTTTTTGTTAATAATGTATCTAATTCTTTAGAAATCAAGTTAAAATCAAAACTTTTATTTTCAACATTACAGTAAATATTAATATTAATAATAAAAATTATAAAAAATACTAAAGAAACCTTACAAATTTGATTCATATATTATTCAAAAATTAATGATTTACTAAAGACAACCAATTTTCATAGTTGTTTATATAAATTGTATTTGGATTTGTTGTAAACTCAGTTTCTAAAGGATAATTTAACAATCCATCAACATTTAC
>JAPLFM010000114.1 GCA_026390675.1 Candidatus Kapaibacterium sp.
TTTGGTAGAGTGGGGAAAATTGTTGCTGAAGAACTAACTAAAAGAAATGAAAAATTTATAGTAATAGATAATAATTTACAGGAGTTTAAAACTTATTTAGAAAATCACAATATTCTTGCTTTTGAAGCTGATGCTACTAATGATGAAGCTTTAAAATTAGTAGGAATTGAAAGAGCTAAATCTATAATTGTAGCAACTTCAAATTCTGCTATTACAGTATTTGTAGTATTAAGTGCTAGAGAACTAAACAAAGATATTTTTATAGTTGCTAGATCAGATGAAGATGACACAGTAAAAAAACTAAGAATGGCTGGAGCAGATAGAATAATAAACCCTTATGCTACTGGTGGTGAAAAATTAGCAAATGTAGCTTTAAATTCTCATGTATTAGATATTGTTGATTCTACATTTAATACTGGTAATCAAGTATTAAAAATAGAAAAGTATCAAATGAATGACTTTAGTAAGTTTAGTGGCAAATCTATTAAAGAATTGGGTATTAGACAAAAAACAGGTGCTACAATAATTGGAATAATTAGAAATAATGAAGCTGAACTTAGCCCTACACCAGAATACATTATTAAATCAAATGATCAACTTATAATATTAGGCACTATTGAACAAATCATTAAATTTAATGATTTTATTAAGGAATAGAAATAGTTCTTATAATATTTTTATTACATTGGTAATTGGAATCTGCCTTCTACAATTCCCTTTACTGTTATGTCTTCATCAAGCTCTTCCCAACGTAATGCATAACCATTAAGTCTTAGCTCTACTTTTACTAATTGTTCATTTGTAGCTTCTTTTAAAATTTTAAACCTATCAGCAGGGAAAGCAATTATTCTAAAATCTGTTAATTCTAAATAAATTAATCTATCTTTCACCCAAACATTTATTGCTGTTGGCTCAACGTCAATTGACTTTTCAATTTCTGTGATATTCATTATATTTTTCCTTTAAAAAATCAACATTTTCATAAACTAATTTTTCTATTTCTCTTAACGTATGTGGCTTTAATCCAATATTTTTAGCAAGTCTTATAGGTTCAAGCCAAAATTTACATTCTCCATCAGAACTTGCAATATGTACATGAGGTGGTTCATTATTTTCATCAGAATAAAAATGAAACCTAAAATTCCAAATTCTTAAAATCGTTGGCATCTTAATTTCAATTAATTAAAATAAATTTCAGAAAATACCTCATTAATTGAGTATGACTCTGGTTCTATTCCATTTTCTCTTTCTTTATGAGAAATTAAAAGTGAATTTAGTGAAATTTTATCACTTAAAAGATTTAAAGTTTCGTTAATTCTATTCCATTCATTTTCATTAATCATAACTAAATTGCCATAATCCGAAGTTATTAATAATTCTTCATTATTGTTTATTGCTGATAAAAAGTAATTATCAATATTTAAATTCAATTTCTCTAATGTAACGGAACTCATTTTATTCTCCTTTTTTATCAGTAACGATTAGATTTCTGTTTTATTATTTTGAATATATTTGAACAAATATAATAAAAGGGACTTAATTAAGCCCCTTTTTATATTTTAAAATCACTCCATCCTATTCTTAATAGGACCATAAATAGTGATTTGATGCCTTTGTAGCCATTCAATACCATCAGATGCAGCTTTGGCAGCAGGCAAAGTAGTAATACATAATACTTTCTTAGCTAAGGCAGCCTCTCTAATTTGCAAATCATCTTGATATGCTTTTCGTCCAAGTGGAGTATTGATAATAATATTAATATCTCCATTCATTATTTTCTCAACTACATTTGGATTGCCAGCACCAATTTTAGGAATAAGAGTAGATTTAATCCCATTCATTTGAAGTGCTGTGTGTGTTCCAAGAGTAGCATTTATTTCAAACCCAAGTTTGGAGAATCTTAAAGCAATTGGAAGAATATCTTTTTTATCAAAATCATTTACTGAAATAAAGATACTTCCCTTTTGAGGTAAGTGATTGCCAGCAGCAAGTTGTGACTTCACATAAGCCTCACCGAAAAACTCACTAATACCCATTACTTCACCAGTGGATCTCATTTCAGGACCTAGCACTGTATCTACACCAGGGAACTTATTAAATGAGAATACAGGTGTTTTGACTGTATAATAACCCATAAATCCAGGATTAGGTATATTCATATCACTTAATTTTGCTCCAAGCATTAAATTCACAGCAATTTTAGTAAGTGGAATACCATTTGATTTTGATACAAAAGGCACAGTTCGTGAAGCACGAGGATTTACTTCAATTACATAAACATCATCTCTTAATACTGCAAATTGAATATTGATAAATCCAATAATTTTTAATTCCTTGATAAGAGAGTATGTATAATCTCTTATTTTATCAATAATATGAGGTTCTACTAAGTAAGTTGGAAGTACACAAGAGCTATCACCAGAGTGAATACCAGCTTCTTCAATGTGTTGCATAATACCAGCAATCAAGGAATCAGTTCCATCAGAAAGTGCGTCCACATCAACTTCATAAGCGTGTTCTAAGAATTTATCTATCAAAACAGGGTGATCCGTATTGACTTTTGCAGCTTCAGTAATATATTGTTTCAAATCAGCTTCTTCATAAACTATCGCCATTCCCCTACCACCAAGCACATAAGATGGTCGAACAATCACAGGAAAGCCAATATTTAAAGCAATTTTCAAAGCTTCATCTTGAGTATATGCAGTACCACCAGCAGGATAAGGGATTTGTAATTTATCAAGCATTTCGATAAATCTACCTCTATCTTCAGCTTTGTCTATATCATTTTGTGAAGTACCAAGAATTGTAATTCCTGCATCAAGAAGTCTCTTAGATAGCTTCAGTGGGGTTTGTCCACCCAACTGCAAAATAACTCCATCAGGTTTTTCAAGCTCTAAGATATTCATTACATCTTCAAAGAATACTGGCTCAAAATAAAGTTTGTCGGAAGTATCATAATCAGTTGATACAGTTTCAGGATTACAATTAATCATAATCGTTTCAATGCCCATTGACTTCAAAATCATTGATGCTTGAGAAGCACAATAATCAAATTCAATACCTTGACCAATTCTAAAAGGTCCTCCACCAAGCACTGCTATTTTCTTTTTATTTTTAGGAATACTTTCATTTTCTTTCAAATAAGTAGAATAAAAATATGGAGTTTGAGCATCAAATTCTGCAGCACAAGTATCTACTTTTTTATAAGTTGGAAGTACGTTCAATGCTTTTCTTTTTGCTCTAACTTCAGATTCATTCACTCCAAGCAAATCACCTAACTGCTTATCAGAAAAACCATTTAACTTTAATTTTCTCAAGTAATCTGGTTCAAGATTATTAATACTTTGACCAATTACTTCATTTTCTAATCTTACTATTTCTTTAATATTTTCTAAAAACCAAGGATCTATTTTACTTAATTCAAATAACTGTTCAGTAGTATATCCACGTTTGTAAGCTTCTTTGATATAAAAGATACGCATTGGAGTAGCAAACATAATCTTATCTTCAAGTTTCTCTTTAGTTGCTTCTTCCAAACCTTTGAATTCTAAACCACTTGAGCCTATTTCCAATGAACGACAAGCCTTTTGCAATGCTTCTCTAAAATTGGAGCCAATACTCATTACTTCACCTACTGACTTCATTTGAGTAGTAAGTTTGGAAGGTACTTTGAATTTCTCAAAATCCCAACGAGGAATTTTTACAATGATATAATCCAAAGCTGGTTCAAATGAAACAGGTGTGCTTTGAGTAATTTCATTTTGAATTTCATCAAGAGTCAAACCAACTGCTAATTGAGCAGCAATTTTAGCAATAGGAAATCCTGTAGCTTTTGAAACAAGAGCAGAACTACGAGAAACTCGAGGATTCATTTCAATTATTCTCACATCTCCATTTACTGGATTAACAGAGAATTGAATATTAGAGCCACCTGTTGCAACACCAATTTTGCGAATAATAGCAATGGAATAATCACGTAACACTTGATATTCAACATCTGTAAGAGTTTGTGCTGGAGCAACTGTAATACTATCGCCAGTATGTATTCCCATTGGATCAAAATTTTCAACAGATGCTACAATTACCACATTATCATTCAAATCACGCATAACTTCAAATTCGTATTCTTTCCAACCAAGCAATGATTCTTCAATCAAAAGCTCTGAAGTTGGAGACATATCCAAACCACGATGTACTATTTCAATATATTCTTCTTCATTATAAGCTACACCACCACCACTTCCACCAAGAGTGAAAGAAGGGCGAATAATAAGTGGGTAAGGGTAATTTTTAGGAATTTCCATAGCTTCTTCAAAAGTATGAACTATCTCCCCTTGTGCAGATTTCAAGCCAATTTCGTCCATTGCTTCTTTGAAAAGCATACGTCCTTCGGCTACTTCGATTGACTTTGTATTTACACCAAGAAGCTCAATATTATATTTATCTAAAATACCTTCTTCTTTTAGCTTAAGAGTTACATTTAATGCAGTTTGTCCACCAACTGTTGGCAAAATTGCATCAATTTTTTCTTTTTGGATTATTTGCTTTATTATCTGAGTAGTAATTGGTTCGATATACGTTTTATTTGCAATTTCAGGGTCTGTCATTACTGTTGCTGGATTGGAATTTAATACAACAACATAAAAACCTAATTTCTTCAATGCTTTTACAGCTTGACTACCTGAATAATCAAATTCACCTGCTTGACCAATTACAATTGGACCTGAGCCAATTACTAATATTCTATTTACATCTGTTCTTACTGGCATTAGCTTCTTGCTCCATTTACTGTGTCAAAGAAATCTTGAAATACTCTCTCATTTGCTTCGTGAGGACCAGGCGAAGCTTCTGGGTGGAATTGAATTGCATTTATAGCCAATTCTTTGTGTTTGATACCTTCCACTGTTCCATCATAAAGATTTTCCCAAGTAATATCCCAATCATTCGATTTTAAAACACTTTCAGTTGAAATAGCATAATTATGATTTTGAGCTGTGATATAAACTTTACCATCAGCATAATATTTACAAGGATGATTACCACCGTGATGACCAAATGGTAATTTTATTACATCAAGTCCAAAAGATCTACCAATTAATTGATGACCAAAACAAATTGCAATAATAGGTTTTTTCTCATTGGCAAAATCTATCAAATATTTATCTATACCTTTTACAATTCTTGGGTCGCCAGGACCATTAGAAAGGAACACACCATCAAAAGAAAGTTTGCTCAAATTTGCATCAAAATTATCATCAAAAGGTACTAAGTGAACTTTGTTAAATCTTTTTTGTAAGTCGCTGATAATATTAGTTTTAATACCATAATCTATTGCAACAATACTAAGATTATTTTCATTAGTGCCTTCATAAGTATTTACTTTATTATCAATTACAAGTTTGTACATATCTGTATCAGAAATTGATTCGGCATCCTTTACCATTTGAAGAAATGAATCAGGATTTAGGTGTTCAGTAGTGATACCACCTTTCATAGCACCCAAGCTGCGAAGCTGCTTAGTCAAAGCTCTTGTATCAATACCTTCTACTCCAAAGATATTATTAGTTTCTAAGTAATTTTCTAAAGTATCTTTAGCTCTAAAATTACTCATTACCAAAGTATTTTCTCTAATTATAATACCTTCGGCATTGATTTTTGAAGCTTGATTATCTTCATTTGTAATACCATAATTACCAATTAGAGGGTATGTGAAAACAACAAACTGACCTTTGTATGAGGGGTCAGTAATTATTTCTTCATATCCAGTCATTGAAGTATTGAAAACAAACTCAGCAAATTTAGTTCCTTTGGAGGCAAAGGCTTCACCAAATTCATAGTAGCCGTTTTCCAGCATTATTAGGGCTTTTTGTTTCATAGTATTCTTTAATTTTTTGCAAAAAAAATCCCGAAATAAATCAGTTTATAGATTTACTTCGGGTTCTTTTAAAAAAGATAATTTTATTGATTTTTTCAAATTCATTAAAAACAAAAATAGCATATTTTTTTGAATTTGAAGTATAAAGTTTTAAAGTGTTATCAACAATGAGGGGAAAGTGAAATTTGAAAGAATGTTATAATTTAAAGGATGTTGTTTTTAAATAGTCAAAATGATTTTCACTACAATAAATAACTCATAGAAACTAATAAAAAATCAATTATTACATCATTTGTAATCTAAAATAACCATCACTGTTATTATTTATAAAATTAACAACCCATTTTTGATTAGTAATTTTATCTAACTCTTCAATAATTAGTTCTTCATCTGAACCATTATCACCTGCAATCATTGTTGTTTTAATATTAAAAACATCACAAAAGTTTCTAAAATCATCAACTTCAATCTGCTTTATTACTTTAATTACACTCATAATTTTAGATATTATCAAACCATTCTTTTTTAATATGAATTTTTTCAATTTGTTCTATTTCAACACCTAACTTTAAATATTTTAATTTTTTCACAAAATCAACTCCATCAACTAAATCTATATTTGGTGCTCCGTCTCTTCTTGCTTCTAAAATTGCTTCTCTTGTAAATGTTCCTGTTGTCATTACCAAACCTTTATCCGCTCGACCTACCATTGCACCTCTAAAATCTCTAATTACAGAAGAAGAAACGCTTTTGGCAAATCTTTTTGCTTGAAAAACTACATGAAATGATAGAGTACCATTAATTTTTATTATTCCACTTCCATCTATTCCTCCATCTCCAACTTTTCCAGTTACTTTCACATCTATAAAGCCTAATTCTCTCAATAATCTTTGGCAAAGTCTTTCAAAAGCATCTGGAGTAATATTTTTTATTATTTCCAATAATTCATCTTCCCATTTTATCTCATTAATTTCTGAATTATCAAAATTAATCTCTTCATTTTCTAATAAATTAGATTTTTCAAAACCATATTTCTTTTTTATGTTTTTTTCAAAAACAGATTTCAATAAAAGACTTTCATCAATCGTTTTTGTTTCATTGCCTTTTTCAGTTAATGACCATATTCCTCTTGATGAGTTTTCTATTAAACCATAATTTTTAAGATTGTTTTTTGACCAAGCAAGTTGATAATTTAATTTAGTTCTTGAACCTTTGTGAATTTCATTAGTTTGTTCATTTGTCAAATTTAAATTTTCAATAATTTTCTCTTCTATTTCATCTGAATTAGCAGAACCGCCTAATTCTTTCAATGCAATTAAAGTTGGGTTCAATAAATCTTTATATTTTAATTTAAAATGTTCCATTTTTTATGCTACTAATTTTTGCTTGTAAATATACCCTAAAAGTCTAAAGTCATCTATTATCATTTCAATAACTTTACCTTGTTGCATTGATAAAAGACCTTTAACATTCTCTCCAACAAAAAACTTAGGTTGCTTATCTTTTATTAATCTTAATAATTCTTTGTATAAAAAGTTTCTTTCATCTTCCATGCTTCTTTTAGTATTAGCAATAGAAAAACCTTGACAAGGAAAACCTCCTAATAATATATCAAAGTTATTAGGTACTTCATAACTTGGTATCTTCGTAATATCACCATATACAATATGGTCACCAATATTTATTTTATATGTTTCAACTGCTTCTTTAAAGAAATCATTTGCCCAAACTACTTCAAACCCAGCTTGGATAAATCCTAAATCAAGACCACCGCATCCAGAGAACAAGCTTGCTATTTTATAATTATCTTTCATTTTACAAAAATACTAATTTAATTTCAATTTTAATATAACATTTAATTCTAATCTTTAAAACTGTATTCATTGATTCATTGAGTTTGAAATCTTTCAATTGCTTCTTTTATATTTAAAAGTGCCTCTTCTTCTGAATCACCTTGGCTTATACATCCTTGTAAAGATGGTACATAAATTACATATCCACCTTCTTCTGCAAATTAAAATCTGTATCTTCATTATTGAAAAAGAGATTAATAAGTTAAATCGAGTTCTTTTTTAACCTCATCTAAACTGTAAGTCTTTTCTTTTCTTTTTTTAACTTTTTTTATATGTTCTAAGTCCAAATAGTCTTCTAATTTATCAGAATTGTTTAAAAGTGTTCTAGCATTCTGAAATTCAGTATAGTCAATAATTGCAAACTTTGGTTTGCCTTTTTCATTTATAATTTGAAAATTATCTAACATTTTTACCTCTATTTATAAGCATCTTTTCTATCTAAAATATCAACTATTAAAATGATTGAAATTTGATTATCTTTTTCAATTTCATATAATACTCTATACTTTCCAACTCTTAATCTATATGAAACTCCATAATTTGTTAATTTTTTAACATTTATCATAGAATAAGGGTCTTCAGCTAATTTTTCTAAGTTTGAAATAATTAACTTTGCACTATTAGCTGGAATTGTTTTCAAACTCTTCAATGCAGTTCTTGTGAATCTTAAAATAAATTTGTTGTTATTCATTTAAAGTTTAAATTATTTATGTCACAACTTATATTTTTTTTTAGATATACACTCATTTATTTATATACTCTCAATAAATGTACTCAAATTTACAAAAATATATCATCTAATTCAAATTTAATATTTCAAACTTCTGCAAACGGTTTGCAAACCGTTTGCAAACAAATTCTAAATGGTTGGCAAGGTGTTAGTTATAAAAGCAATTAATTTTGTATAAATTTATTTATTACATTTACAGGCAAAATTATGCAAAACCTAGCTACATCTACAAAATCATAC
>JAPLFM010000281.1 GCA_026390675.1 Candidatus Kapaibacterium sp.
TAAAACTGACTCACCTCTTACTTTTGGATTAAAATAATCAGTTCTATCTATCTCAGTAGGGTTGCCTAATGTAGGTTTCCCAACATTCATATTATTTCCAGTTGTTGGAGAAAGATGAGCATAAGTATTAACTCTCCAACTTGTTAATGAATCTGAACTAGTAGTAGAGTATCTATCTAGAATATTTAAAGCAAAAATCTGAGAATTTAAACTATCATATCTTCTTTCCCAAGCTATTACTTCATATCTAAATACATTAGCTACTCCAGAATATTTCAAAGATCTATATACAGTTGCCAAAGCTCCTTTTCTTGCTCCCCATAAAAATTTTGCAATTCTATCAGAATCAAATAATTTAAATGCAGAACCCTTTGGATAAATAGTGCTAGAAATATTTGGCATAAGAAAATGTCTAACTTTGCTATCTGGATTATCTACTTTCAATCTTGTAAAATATACAAATTGAGTAGAAGGATATACATTCTCAGATTGAAAAACTAAAGAAGCTTGGTTTTCACTTCTTCCAGTTGAATCAAAAATAATTGAATACGGATTCAAAGATGGATGTTGCATATTTCCCGAGTCATCTAAACTTGTTCTGATTGTAAAATTTCTTAAAGTATCTTCTAATGATTCATCAAAAGAGAAAGTATTAGGTTTTTTAAAGCCTGAAATAATTCCACTAATGGCACTCCAAGAATAGAAATTACCATCTTTACTGGCATTAATTACAGGATTGCCATAATCTTCATATTGAGCTAGTATTGGGAACGCAAATGTTGCAACTTCCTTTGAAGAAACAAATGATGATGTATATGTTCCTGTAACATCTAGAATAGTTTCTACAATTCTACCTAGATTATATGCGTCTAATGTTATATTTGTATCACGGCACTGATAAACAATGTATGCTTTAGCTAAATTATTAGTATCTTTTCTAACTATAATAGATGGAAAAGCACAATCAAATGTGTCAATTTCATGATTTTCCCTATCTGTTATATTATTGCTTATCGGTTTTATATCATACCAATCTATATTTGCTAAATCCATTTGACCTTTAAATGTTTTTGATCTTGCATAATAAACTCTATTCAAAGGTATAGATCTTCCAGATTTAACAATTATGTCTTTTTTATAAAATGCAATATGATATGAGAAAGTGTTTCCCATTGCACTATCTTTCCAAATTACCATTTTGTTTTGGTTACTGTAATCAAGTTCACCAACAATATTTTTTTGTTGCTCTAAAAAAAAAAAAAAAAAAAACTTACCTTCACCGGGTTGGAAATTAAGTGCAAGTGGACTATCTTGACCAATAATAGTATCAATTAGTTTTGTATTTGTGGCATTACGTAAGTTAACTGAATAAGATGTAGAATCATATAATTCTTTTACATGAAGTAAACAGTATTTGTTTGTATCAGATTGTAATTTGAAATTAAATGGTATTGTTATTTCTCTACAACCTAGTTTTTTCCAATATTTATTTCGCCACCAAGTCGAATCTTTCCAAACTCTTGTTAAACTAGTATCAGAAGTATATGGATAAATTGAATCTCCCTTTAATACAGCTTTTTCAAATTCAGCACTTGGTGAAAAATACATCTGATTATAACTACTAAAGTCTGCCATAATTAATGGGTCAGTTCTACGGTTCTGTAAACCAACAATAAAAGTAGTGTCCAAATTTTGATTATTATATTTATGAAGAGTCAAATCGAAAAATGAAGAATCCCATGGTTCATAAAAAGCTTGTCCATCTTTCAATCTTTCTATTGGTCTAGTCCTGATAAAATTTGAACATAGAGACTTATTAGTATCAATTGCATCATAAATAATATGAACTGTATCAAAATTCAATATTCTTTTCATTGGGTCATTACTACCATAATTAGCAATATCCCAATTATGCCATAGTCTATAGCCTTTTCCTATTGCAGAAACTATTTGAAGTTTTAAAAGTATATCCTCAATGTCTGGTTGTTTTATAAATGAATGTGCTTTATACATTTCTATTTTAGGACTTTTTCGACCATAATATATTCTGTTTTTAGGAACTCCTAAAACATTTGATGTTGAATCAAAATTAATACCGTAGTGTATGCCAGTTCCTTCATCTGGGTTTTGAATAAAATCAGTTCCAAAAACAGAATTATTTGAGAAAAGCAATGTTTCTACTGATGCAGTATCATATCTATTAGGATTCAAATCATTATTTAAAAATTGAAGTGTTTTGGGACCTCCAAAACCTGTAACTTTTCCATTAATGTTTTTATAAACAAATTCGCAATGTCCATCATAAGTTAGTCCCTTTGCACCATAAATTAAAGCTCTCCATATATTCCACCTTGATTCTTCGCCTGTTTGAGGACGGTAATATGGAAATCTAACTAACTTCCCATGAGGTATTGTGGTCGTATCCATATTCCAATCAGCACCGAAATAAAAATTCTGAAACCAAGCTTTATGATCGTAAATGTGACTATTTCCTGAGTAAAATTGATTGTAATTATAAATTTCTAAGAGTGCTTGTGCTGAAAAACCAACTTTTAATATTGCATTATAATACTCAAATCCTTTAAATATAGTATTGTCGGAGTATTCTTGTCCACTTATAGAATCTAAGTTTAATTTATGAAAATCTCTCCAAATTTTATCTGGAGTAATTGAACTTCGAGGGCGTAAGTAAGTTTCATATTTTGAGTTATTAGTATCTTTTATAACATCATCTCCTCCAAATCCATGTGTAAAAGATAATCTATATTTTTCAGCAGAATTTGCAAGTGCTTGAGTTCTAACATAAGGTAAAAAGCATGCCTTTACAAATGAGGGAGAACCATCCCAAATATTTTTTACTTCTTCGTGGTAAGCAAATTGTTTTGGATGAGCTCCACCTGCACCTTCAATAGTTGAATTAAAATTGAAAAGTCTTAATAATCTTCTATTTGAATTAAAATGATCTTCTGAATGTTCGTCAGTCCCATAAAACATACTTACATTATAGCCTGAATCTGACATGGTCTGGAAGAGTTTTTGTGCTCTATCATGAAGTGGTAAATCATGTTTCCCTTCAAAAACATTTCTGAATTCTGGTGTTCCTATTGAAAGCCAATCTATTGCTATATCATGCTTGCCATAATACTTTACTTCTATATCTATGACATCTATACCCAATGTTGTACCATACAAAACTTTTAACATTGGGTTGTTATAACTTGAATCATTACAAATAAATTCTGCATTTATAGTAATATCTTTTTTATATCCACTATCAAGCCTTAACTTGTCTGTTATCATTTTATTTAATATTACTATGCTAGTAGTATTTGGAATACTATCCATTTTTAAAGCAGTTCCTAAATTCTCATAATAATTTAGATGAATTGTATCTTTCAAGTTCGTACTAGGTATTTGTGAAAATTTGATAAAGCCAGGCGAGGAAACAATCGTACTATCAATCAACTTTTTCTTTACATAAGGCAATCTTATTACTAAAAGAGTATCATTTCCATTGGTATTATCTCTTATTTCGGTTGAATCAAGCCTTCGTAAGTTTATGCTAAAATTCCATTTAATACCTGAATTTGTTTCATTTGTATAATCATTTGAATAATAATACAATTTATTATTAATCCAAGAATTATTAAGAACTATTTTGTCAGATGGATTTGAATTAGCAGAATCATGATACAAGACAAGTCTATCATAATTTACATTTGTTGTATCCAAAACTTTACCAAATTGTGTTCTAAATCCCCAAATTGCTTTTGTTGTGTCATTTGGTTTAGGTTTAAATTTGTCAGGATTTGTTGAATCTATTTTTAATGTTGGTTCATATATAAATCCTTTTGCAGTTAAAGGATCAGTTGTTGAATCACTAATTTGCCAAATATAGTTTATCTTACTATTTGTATCTTTATTTGGCGTTGGTGTAATACTTTTGTCTTCAGTATAATTAAATTTTAAAGCATGTAACATATTAGGATGTCCACCCCATTGAGTAGAAATTACAAAGTTCTTTGGTTTTATTGAATCTCTATTTAAAGGAACATTTGTAAAAGTAGTTCCATTTATTTTGTAAGTAAATTTCAAAATAGATGGTTCACGATCTTGAGCTTGCAATATATTAAGGGTTAATATTAATATTATTAGATATTTCATTTTAGTCCTTTACTATAAAATTATATGAAAGACTATTATTACTGTATTGCAAGTTTAAAATATATGAGCCATTGGTAATATTTGAAACATTTACTTTTAAGGTATTATTTTGAATGAAAGAAGTCATATTTTGTATAATTTGACCTGTTGAATTGATTATTCTATAGTTTATTATTGTATTATTAGACTCAGATAGTGTCACTGTAAGTTCTTTGGTAACTGGATTAGGATATATTATAATTGGTGGTTGATGAGTTTCACTTATAACATCTAATGTTTTATCGAGATTTAATAAAGTTACTCCAGTATAATTCCCTGTAACCAATAAGTTCTTAGAATTCAAAGAGTTAATATCTATTCCAGCTTGACCATCAGCAATTAGAGTTTTAGTCTGTTTAACCAAATTTATTTTAATAAATTCCCAACGTAGTTGGGAATTTATTAAAATTTCTGCACTTGCAATTAATGTTGAATCGTTTAAAAAACAAAGGTCCCAGATGGAAGCAATCGAATATTTAGCATACGTATTTGGTTTAATAGCTAATGTATTCATATCCCATATTTTAAATTTTTCACTTGGTTCGTTATTACCCCAAGAAGCTAAAAAATTACCATTTTTAGAGAATTTAATTCCATTAGTTTCAAAAACATGCCCTTCAAATTGCTTTAGTAATTTCCAAGTGCCTAGTTCATATACATCAATTGGTACTTTGTTATTTTGGTTTGGATGTCCATATTTAACTGCAAATATATTTTCAGTTGGGGAAAACACTAAAGATTCAAAAACAAGATTGTCGTCATTTCTATTTAAAACAACTTTTCCAGTTCCAACATCCCAAACTATTAAATTACTATGATTAGTTTTTGTAAAAGGATTTCCTCCATTATAAACTATTCCACAATACTTACCATCATATGAAAATGAAACTGTCTTTATATGAATAGTAATATAGTCATCTTTATCAAGTGCTAAATAAAATGGATATACAAAAGTTTTAAATATTTCTCCAGATTCCGCATTTACTATTACTAAAGCTGTATCACCAGATAATAACAAGTATTTACCATCTTGAGATAAGTCCATTGAATGAATAGTAATCTTAGGATTAAATACATTAATAGTTTTGTTTGTTTCTACTTCAATTTTGGTTACGTATCCACTGCTAACTGCATAAACGTATTTCCCTTCGGGACTAAATTTTACACCTTGTTCATACCCATTTATATAATGTGTCCAGATAGTGTCAGATGTCTCGGCATGAGAAGGCAGATAAAATGCTAGTAAAAGCAAAATTAAAACAAAATACTTCTTCATAAATACTCCTAAAAAGTTGTTAAACATAATATTGTTTTATTTAACTTAATCAATTAATTAAGCAAAATAAAAGAATAATTAAATAATTTTTGGAGTAGTGCTTTTGTCTTGAGTAGAATTAAATTTTAAAGCATGCAACATTTTCGGATGTCCACCCCATTGAGTAGAAATTACAAAGTTCTTTGGTTTTATTGAATCTCTATTTAAAGGAACATTTGTAAAAGTAGTTCCATTAATTTTATAATTAAATTTCATTACAGTTGGTTCTCTATCTTGAGCATGCAAATTGTAGTTTAAAATTAACAAGCTCAATAGTAATATTATTCTTTTCATTTATTTGTTCCTTATTGAATTATAAAATTAAATGATTTAATAATGTTATTTGTATTTAGATTTAATATGTAAGAACCAATTGATAAATTAGAAACATTTATTTTAATATGATTATTGTTAATAACGGTATTTGAATTAGTAATCTCATTACCTGCAATACTAGTTCTTTGGTAACTGGATTAGGAAATAAAATAATAGGTGGTTGCTTTGTATCTGATTGGATATCTAATGTTTTGTCGAGACTGTATAGTGTTGCTCCTGCACCATATCCTACAGCCATAAGAGTTTTTGAATTTGATGTATTTAAATCAATGTACCCCACCCCCCCAGCAATTATAGTTTTAGTCTGTTTATTCAAATCTATTAATATAAATTCCCAACGTAGTTTGGAATTTATTAATGTTTCAGAACTCACAATAATCGAATTATTATTTAAAAATTCAATATCCCAGACACCATAAATTAAATATTTATCAACGTTTATATTTTGCTTTAATGTCATAGTCTTCATATCCCATACTTTTATTATATCATCCCTATTTCCCCAAGAAGCAAGGAAATTACCGTCTTTGGAAAATTTAAGACCATTTATTTGAAAAGTATGTCCTTCAAACTGCTTTATTAATTTCCAAGTTCCAACTTCATAAACATCAATTGGAACTTTGTTATTTTGGTTACTTCTGATAGTACCAGTTACTAAAATATTTTCAGTTGGGGAAAACAATAAATAATCAAATAATAGGTTATCATCTTTTCTATTTAATACAACTTTTCCATAAACTATACCACAATATTTGCCATCGAAAGAAAATGAAACTGATTTTAAATATATAGTAATATAATCATCTTTATCAGGGGCTAAATAAAATGGATATACAAAAGTTTTAAATATTTCACCAGTTTCAGTATTTACAATTATTAAAGCTGTATCACCCGATAATAATAAGTATTTACCATCTTGAGATAAGTCCATTGAATGTAAACTTTTTGGTGTATCAAATGCTTTGACAACTTTATTAGTTGATACTTCAATCTTAGTTACAAAATTAGATGTGCTTCCAGAATAAACATAATTCCCATCAGGACTAAATTTTACACTTATTACATTTCCATTTATATAATGTGTCCAGATAGTGTCAGATGTCTCGGCATGAGAAGGCAGATAAAA
>JAPLFM010000166.1:0-932 GCA_026390675.1 Candidatus Kapaibacterium sp.
AATTTATTTTTCTATTTACAAATTTAACTACTAAATTGCAAACTATAAAGCTTTTTGTAAATTCCATTTGAAATTAATAATTCTTCATGTGTTCCATGTTCAGCTATTTTTCCACTTTCAAAAACATATATTTCATCACAATCTTTAATTGTTGACAATCTATGCGCAACTATAATAGCTGTTCTATTCTTTAATGACTCATTAATTCCTTCTTGAACTAATTTTTCTGATTCAGCATCCAAAGAAGATGTAGCCTCGTCAAAAATTAATATTTGTGGATTGCGCACCAATGCTCTTGCAATTGCTATACGCTGTCTTTCTCCACCTGAAAGCGTTACTCCTCTATCCCCAATATTTGTATCAAGTCCTTTTGGCATTTTATTAATGAAATTGTAAGCATTCGCAATTTTACAAGCTGAAATTATATCTTCTTTAGAGCAATCTTTATATCCATATCTTATGTTGTTTTCTAAAGTATCATTAAAAAGCATAGTTTCTTGTGAAACAATACCAAACATTGATCTATAAGGTTTTACTTGAACATCTTTCAAATCAGTTCCATCAATTGAAATTCTTCCTGATTTTACATCATAAAATCTTATAACCAAATCTAATAAAGTTGATTTCCCACTACCACTCAATCCTACAAAAGCAATTTTTTTGCCTTTTTCAATATTAAAATTAATATCAGATATTACTTCTGTATCTTTATTATATTCAAATGAAACATTTTCAAATTCAATATTTGAATCAAATGTTTCTTTTTTGATACGGCCTTCGCTTACACTGGATTCAGAATTTATAACTTTGATTATTCTAGAACCAGCGATAAGACCTCTTTGCACTCCAGAAATAGAATTGATAGTTGTAGCAATTGGAGACATAATTCCAAATACAGCAAAAAGAAATGTCATCAAATCTTGACTACTAAA
>JAPLFM010000166.1:938-7843 GCA_026390675.1 Candidatus Kapaibacterium sp.
CCAATTATTAAAACAATGCATAATGCAAATATTGCGGAAAGTTCATTGATTGAAGGAATAATAGTAATGATCTTATTATGTTTAACGGCAGATTTCACATAATTATTTGTATCATCTTTAAATTTTTCCAAGGCAGTATGTTCGGCATTGTACGCTTTTATTACTCTAATGCCACCAATTGTTTCTTGCAAAGTAGTTGTGTAATCTGCCATTGCAGTTTGCATTCTAGAAGCATATTTCCTTAAATATTTAATAGCAGCTCTAATAACTAATATACTTATCAAACTAGTACTAAAAGCAATTAATGTTAACTTTGTAGAAATAGAAATAAGTAAGAAAAGTGAAAGAATAATTTGAATAGCTTCTCTTAAAATAACTGTAAAAGTAGAAACGGTGGTGCTATTTAGAGTTGCAACATCATTTGTAATAAGTGAAATAAGATGACCTTGTTTGCTCTGTGAGAAGAAATCTAATGATAATGAAGTTATTTTATCAAAAACTGCATCTCTAATAGATTTTACTATACCTTCTTCAAGCCTAACAGAAATAACGCTAGACCAATATTTGAAAATATTTTTTATAAAGAACACACCTAAAATTAGATAACCTAATCTAAACAAAGTATCAACTTTATCATTAGGATTATAAACAATAGAATTAATAAACAGATAAAATTTACTATATAAACTTGATGCATTTTGCAAATTTTTCCCTAAAGCACCAGCTTGAGATTCGGGAAACAAAACACCAAATACTGGATTAATAAGCGAAATAGATAAGGTTGATAATGCTGAAACGACAGTATTTAAAATTATTGAATAAAAAAGAATCCAAAAGAAAGGCTTAATAAATCCAAGTGTGGCTTTTAAAATTTGGCTGGAGCCAATATGTTCGGTATTTTTATCTTGCATTAGAAATTTGTCTTTTCAAAAAAATTAATTTAACACTTTAAATCTTAGCTTAAAAGGAAATTCAATGACGATTGAAAAAATAAATGTTTAATTATTTCTTCAATATATTTTTTTAACACCAAAAATGGAAAACATGTCTAATCCAAAATACAAAATTGATGTAACTCACGGTGGCAATCCACTTGGTTCGATTACAATTGAAACATTCCCTGAAGTAGCACCAAAACACGCTACAAATTTTGATAATCTAGTAAGTGAAGGATTTTATGATGGCACTGCATTTCACAGAGTAATTCCAGGTTTTATGATTCAAGGTGGAGATCCAAATTCGAAAACTAAACCAAAAAACACTTGGGGATTTGGCGATCCAACTCAGAAAAAAGTACCTGCTGAATTTAATAGCATTACTCACTCTAGAGGGATAATTTCAGCTGCACGCTCTCAAGATCCAAATAGTGCAAGTTCACAATTCTTCTTAGTTACATCTGATTCAAAGTTTCTAGACAATCAATATACAGTTTATGGCAAAGTAATAGAAGGAATAGAAATTGCTGATAAAATTGTATCTGTACCAAGAGATAGATCTGATAATCCTGACGAAAAAGTCGAAATGACAATTACAAAGTTGGAAGAAATAGAAGATTAATTTCTAACTACAGAAAATTAATTTAAGGGTGAACAATTGTTCGCCCTTTTTTGTTTTTATATTAATAACTGTTTTTTGTATTAATAACTGTATAGTAATAAGATTATTTGATTTAGTTAATAATAATCGAATATGAAATATTATAGTACCCAATTTAATGAGACTAGAAGAGTGGAATTCATTTGCCTAACACTTGATATACTTGCATCATAAAGTGTACGATTGGAGTAGTCCAGGCTAATAAATTTATATTTGATTGATGTTACCATAAGCATACTTACTCTAGTCTTTTCTGCATCTTTCCAGAATTCACCTTTAGAAAAAAGAATAGTTTTTAGTCCAAATGCAAATGTTAAATCACTAGCTAGTTCACGAGTATAGTTTGTTTCAATTAATCCGGACATTCCTGCTTCTAAAGTAGTTTGTTTCAAACCCTCTAAACCAGATTTAACTGTTGTATTATTCAATCCATATCTAAACTGATCTGTTAAAACTACTTGATAAGCTAAACCCAAGCCATAAGTTATTTCAAATTTCATTTTTGAATCTTTATTTTCGGCTTTCTTTTTTTGACCTAAAAACAAAGATTGATTTAAAAAACCAGGATCTAAAAATTTTGTTTTTTGAGTATCGATTGTTCCAGGTCTTAAATCAGTTTCAAAAGTAGTTTCTAAAAACAATCTTGTCTCTGACAAATGGTCGAGTGTATATGATGGAGTAATAGTCAAAATAATATCGTCTTGATTCTTAACAGGAAATACCCCTGACTTATGAATTTGTCCATAATTCAAAAAAAGTGAACCTGAAATTTGCCAATGAACAGCATCAAAAGAAGACTTAGCTACTAAATTTGCTAACCATTGAACATTTGATTCCTCAGAGCCTGCTTTTGAACTATTTTGATAAGTAAAGCCAATTTTAGGATTTAAAAAGTTAGTCCATTTGCCTTTTGTTGTATCTTGAGATTTTAAATTGTAAACAAAAATTAATACTAAAAATGCAATTGTAAAAATTCTTTTCATATTTTTAACTCTGTCTTAGTTATATTGAAAAATTGTAAGTTGCGAAAATACTAAAAATAATTTCCATTTACATTAAATATCTTATTAATATTAATAAACAATTCAACAGTATTATGAAAAAAATATTATACAATCTAATTCTGCTAATATTTTCAACTTCAAATTATCTTATTTCTCAAAACACTATTAGTTTTGAAGAAAAATTCAATGATAATAAAAGAGATTGGTATATTACTGACCAACCAACTTCCAGTACATCAATATCTGATGGGCATTATAGAATTAAAATAAATATGGAATCAGGTATTTGGAAATTGAAACAGGAGTTGTTTATTGATCCAAGTAAGGATTTTACTATAGAAGCTCAAATGAAACAAGTTTCGGGAATTAGCAACCACGGTTATGGGATTGTTTGGGGGTCGAAAGATGATAACAATCTATATACTTTTATAGTTTCATCTGATGGACATTTTTTAATTTATTTTACAAAAGATGGAAAGTTTAATGAGATTAATCCTTGGACTGAGTCAAAAGAAATCAAACCTCTTGGTGAAACTAATATATTAACATTAAAGAAAACTTCCAAAGATTGGGAATTCTTTATTAATTCAAAATCAGTTTACACTTGTTCATCTAAAAAATTGATGGGTTCATATTCAGGATTTGTAGTTAATAATACAATGACAATTGACGTAGAAAATTTCCTAATCAAACAAGATGAGGCTTCATTAAACATAATTGACAAACCTATAAATGGGTATTTTAAAGAAAATCTTGGCAAAAATATTAATTCTCCATTTTCAGAGGTAAAACCAACTATTTCAGCTGATGGAAAAACTCTATTTGTTTCTAGATATCATCCAGCAAATGAATTTGGAGAATCGGATTGTGATGTTTGGTACTCTACTTTAGAAAAAGGGGAGTGGACACCAATAAAGAATATTGGCAAACCAATTAATACTAAGGGTGGTAATTCAGTAATTTCTATATCACCAGATGGTAACTCACTTTTACTGATTAATAAATATAACAAAGATGGTAGCTTAACTTCAGGAGGTATTTCGATTAGTTACAAAACTGTTGATGGTTGGTCTTTACCAGAAAGCATTGAAATAAAGAATTTCAAAAATAGCAATCAGTATGTTTCTTTTTGCATGAGTGCAGATAATAAATCTTTAATTATGGCAATTGAACCAGATTCAACTTTAGGCGATTTAGATTTATTTGTTAGTTTTAGAACCGATTCAGGATTTACTGCACCTATAAGTTTAGGAAATAAAATTAATACTTTTGCTGCTGATATGACTCCATTTTTGGCAGCCGATAATGTAACTTTGTACTATGCTTCTAGCGGTAAACCCGGATATGGTAGTGCTGATATTTTTGTAACCCGTAGGTTGGATGATACTTGGACAAATTGGAGCGAACCTAAAAATATGGGTAGCGAAATTAACTCACCTGACTGGGATGCATATTTTATGATGCCCGCCTCTGGTGAAATTGCATACATTGTTTCTTTTAGTAATTCTATTGGTATGGCTGATATTTTCAAAATCAAAGTGCCTGAAAGTGCTAGACCTAACCCAATGGTTTTGGTGCAAGGTAAAGTGCTTAATAAAAAGACCAAAGAGCCAATATCTGCAGCAATTAGCTATTATGACCTTTCTACAAATAAAGAACTTGGAACAGCTATTTCTAATCCTAGTGATGGTAGTTACAAAATAGTTTTACCTTATGGTAAAAAATATAGCTTTATGGCTAAAAAAGAAAACTATTATGCAATTAGTGAAAATATTGATGTTAAAATTAAATCTAAATATTTAGAAATAGATAGAGACCTATTATTAAATCCAATTGAAATTGGAGAAACAATTAGATTGAATAATTTATTTTTTGATATTGATAAAGCTACACTTAATTCTGATTCTTATGGTGAATTAGATAGATTAGTTGAAATGCTAAATAAAAACACTAATTTACAAATAGGTATTTATGGTCATACAGATAGTGATGGCAATAGTGGGTACAATAAGCAACTATCTGAGAAAAGAGCTAAAGCTGTTGAAAGTTACATTGTTTCTAAAAATATTGACAAATCTAGATTAAAAAGTAAGGGCTTGGGCAAATCAAAACCTTTAGCAAAAAACAATGATGAAGAAAGTAAAGCTCAAAATAGAAGAGTAGAATTTGTGATATTAAAAAAATAGAAATATGAGTAATAAAGAACTTATCCATATCCTTAATGAGCTTTCGGGACTTTTGCTTCTAAAAGGTGAAAATGAATTTAAAGCTAGAGCATATTCCAATGCTGCTGATATTATAATCACAAACAAATTGGATGTAATTCAAATTACAAAAGATGGTGAACTTAATACTATAAAAGGATTTGGAGATGCTTTACAATCTAAAATATCTGATTATGTAAGCAATGGAAAAATGGCTTATTATGAAAATCTCAAAGCTGAAATCCCAGAAGGTTTGATTGACATTTCTAAAATATCTGGATTAGGTCCTAAAAAAGCTCGTAGTTTATATTATGATTCAAACATAATCAGTATTTCAGATCTTATGGAAATTTGTGAAAATGGCAAATTAGCAGATATAAAAGGATTTGGAGAAAAATCGGCAAAAGCTATTTTAGAAGGTATTTACAGGATTAAAAATGCCAAGGGGAAATTCCTTCAACATATTGCTTATACTGATGCTGAAGATTTTTTAAAATTCATTAAACCTTTAGAATCAATTGAAAAAGCTGCTGTAAGTGGAGAACTAATCAGGTGGCAAGAAGAAATTACTTATATATTAGTTGTCCTTACAATTAAGAAAGATAAAAGTATATCAGAATTATTAGACTTTTTAAAATTAAAATACGAAATAAAGCAAACTGTTGATTATATTGAATTTATAAATGAAAATGGTCTCAAATTTAAAATATTAGTTTGTGAAAGTCAAGACTTTACTTGGCTCTACCATAAGCACTCTTGCAATTTAGAATATTTTAATGCTTTTACTGAATTTGCAAGTTATCAGGGTTTTGAAATCAAAAATGAAGGCATTTTCAAAAACTCTGTTAAAATTATCAGTGATACAGAAGAGAAACTATATAACAACCTTTCTTTACAATTTGTGCCAGTTGAAATTAGAGAAGAACCTCAAAGCCTACAATTTGCCAATACTGGGCAAATACCTGAGCTAATCCAAGCTAGTGATATGAAAGGAATGCTTCACTGCCACAGCACTTGGAGTGATGGCAAACACTCTCTCAGAGATATGGCATTAGCTACAAAAGAACTCGGGTTTAGCTATTTTGCCATTTGTGACCATAGTCGAAGTGCATTTTATGCAAACGGACTTTCAATTGATAGAGTTTTGCAACAGCACGAAGAAATAAACCGACTAAACCAAGAAAACTTAGGCATCAAAATTTTAAAAGGAATAGAATCAGACATACTCCCAGATGGTAGTCTTGATTACCCAGATGATATTCTTGCAAAGTTTGATATCATAGTTGCCTCAGTTCATAATGGGTTCAAAATGAGTAAACAAGAAATGACTGATAGAATAATCAAAGCTGTTTCAAATCCATATACTACAATTTTGGGACATCCAACAGGCAGACTAATCCTAAGCAGACCTGGGTATGAATTGGATATTGAAGCTGTTATTGACTCAGCAAAAACATTTAACAAAGTAATAGAAATTAACGCTAGCCCACGAAGACTTGACTTAAATTGGAAATATGCTCAGTTAGCCAAAATGAAAGGTGTGAAACTGGCTATTAATCCTGATGCTCACAATACTGAAAACCTAAAACAATATATATTTGGTATTAATCAAGCTAGAAAAGCATGGCTCACTAAAAATGATGTTATAAATACTTTAAGCTTATATGAGTTTGAAAAACAAATAATTAATAAATTTAAATAACTTATTAATTTACAATAACTTACTTGATTTCTACCATTTCAATTTTTGCAGTGATTTTGCGTTTTTTCTTTTTTTTGTCATACTGAATTTATTTCAGGATATATTGGTTTTTATTTTCAAACTACATTTCAAAGAGACCTCATCCCGACCTTCTCCTTATTAAGGAGAAGGAGCAAAACAATTTTTTTCTGTCATACCTGCGACTACGAAGTGCAGCGAAGCTAATGCAGGTATCTAATGTTTTTACTTTCAAAAAACAACCAAATAAGAACCCCACTTTAGCAATACCAAATCAAGATGGCGGAAGACAAATTGCTCTCGCAATTTGGAAAAATTTTCCAAATAAGTTTTCCAAAGTGTGTTTTTTGTCAAATTTAGCCGATATTTTTTCACACTTCA
>JAPLFM010000071.1:0-1124 GCA_026390675.1 Candidatus Kapaibacterium sp.
AAATCTTTATCAAATACTCGTTTTGTTTGCTTTACCATTTTAATTCCTTTTTAGTTTTTATAAAACTCAATTTAATGATATTTTATCTCTTTTCCTAATGTCTACTAAAATGGGGGAATATCAATACATATTGATTTTATTTGTTATATTACTTATAATTACTTATTTTTGCAGTTGCCTGCAAGCAAAGATAGACCTTTCGACAGTATTTATCTTTGTTTATCGAGTATTGAAGTCATAGCATTTTGCTTTGACTTCTTTTTTTATGTTGGTGTCATATTTTCTCCTATTGAAATACTTAAATCATTTATGCGATTTTTATTACTTCAATCTATATAAAAAAACACTCAATTCCTAATAAACTTATTATATTTACATATATTTTACTCTTAAAACTGAAATTGTTGTTTTGTCCTGAATTACTAATGAAAAACAAGTGTAAGAATACTATCATCTCTAAAACAAAAATCAAAAAAGGATAGAGCAAGCTCTACCCCTACGAATACAGAATATAAAGAAGATACAAACAAAAATGTATGTGCTACTGAAGTAAAACATAAGTAGAATGCTAAGAAAATGGTATTTGTTCAAAAAATGACATCAATTAATGATTGTTTAATTTGTCTTAATAGTTAAATTGCATATATAAAATCAACAAATTCTTAAAAAGGAAATTTAATTATGTCAGGAACTTTAAATCATTTGGAACCGAAAGCAGTTTGGTCTGTTTTTGATGATATTACACAATATCCACGTCCATCTAAAAAAGAAGAAAAAATAGTAGCTTATGTAGAAAATTTTGCAAAAAACCTTGGTTTTGAATTAAAAAAAGACAAAATTGGAAATATACTAATTAAAAAACCTGCTACTGCTGGTATGGAAAATAGAAAATCATTTAGCATTCAAGCTCATTTAGATATGGTCTGTGAAAAAAATCGTGGAGTAGAATTTGATTTTGATAATGATGCAATTCAAACTTGGATAGATGGAGATTGGGTAAAAGCAAAAGGCACTACTCTTGGAGCTGATAATGGGATTGGGTTGGCTATGGGTATGGCTGTACTTGCATCTACTGATATCAAACATCCAGCATTTGAATTACTTTGCACATTAGATGAAGAAAC
>JAPLFM010000071.1:1149-3661 GCA_026390675.1 Candidatus Kapaibacterium sp.
AACTTGGTACAGATTTGCTTAGCTCAGAAATATTAATAAATCTTGATTCTGAAGAAGATGGTCATTTTACAATTGGTTGTGCTGGTGGGATTAATACAATTGGCAAATATAAATATATAGCTGATTCAATTCCAGACAACACTACTTTTTATGAAATTGGAATTAAAGGTTTGAGAGGTGGACACTCGGGTATAGAAATTCATGATGGTAGAGGCTGTTCTTTAAAATTAATTTCTAGATTACTTTGGAATTTGAATAATGAGTTTAACATTAGACTTTCTTCAATTGAAGGAGGTAATAAACATAATGCTATACCTAGAGAAGCATTTGCAGTTATAGGTGTAAGTACAAAAAAATTAAGTGCTTTTGAAGCATTTTATTCAGATTTCACTGGCTCGATTCAAAAAGAATATGCGACTAAAGAACCAAATTTAGCATTTACAATTGAAAAAGTTGAAACTCCTTCACGAGTAATGGCAGAAGGTATGCAAGATGGATTGATAAATTCTTTTTATGCAATGCCTCATGGAGTAATACGATTTTCTCCTGATATAGCTGGATTGGTTCAAACTTCAACTAATTTTGCAGTTTGTAGAACTAATGATAGTGAAGTTGAAGTTTTAACAAGTCAAAGAAGCTTAGCTGAATCCGAAAAAAAAGATATTTTCAATATGGTACAATCAGTTCATTTGCTTGGTGGAGCAACAGTTGTTTCTTCAGATGGCTACCCAGCTTGGGAACCAAATATTAATTCGCCAATATTAAAAACTGCAACTGAAATTTACAAAAATGTGTTTGGCAAAGATGCTGTTATAGAAACAATTCACGCTGGTTTGGAATGTGGTTTGGTTGGTGATAAATATCCTGGAATGGATATGTTGTCATTTGGACCAAATTTGAAAGAAGTTCACACTCCAAATGAAATGGTTCAAATTTCAAGCGTTCAAAACTGCTGGAAACTTTTAGTTCATATTATTGAAAATCTCCCATTGAAAAACTAATTAATTTTAGTTTAATTTATTTATGTTTAATTAATAAAAAGATATTGAAATGTCGCACCTTTTATACCAACAAAAACTAACCACTGCTGATAGAGCAGTTGAAATTATTCGTGATAGTGATACTGTTCTTCACGGTATGTTAGTAGCAGAGCCACCAGCACTTTTGAATGCAATGGCAGATAGAATTCAACATAATTTGTTAAAAAATATTAGTATTTATACTTTGATTCCTTATGGACACTCAAAAAATTCATATTTGAAACCTGAGATATTAGAAAAGATTAATGCTAACTCTTGGTTTTGTAGTTCTGAAGATAGAGGTTTGGTAAAACAAGGGTTAACTCATTTTGTGCCTAATAACTTTAATCAAATACCTAGATTCATTAAAGACAATATGTCTGTAGATATAGTTATGACAACAGTTTCACCAATGGATAAAAATGGTTACTTTACTTTTGGTACTTCAAATGATTATATTACTACAGCAGCTAGAAATACAAAAAAATTGATAGTAGAAGTAAATGAATACATGCCAAGGGTATTTGGGGATTCATTAATTCATATTTCAGAAGTAGATTTGATTGTCGAAAATACTTGCGAATTGCAAACATTTATGCCTTCACCTCCTAAACCAGAATCTGATATAATTGGTCAAATTATTATAGATCATATTCCAGATGGTGCAACAATTCAATTAGGTGTTGGTGGAATACCAAGTGCAGTATGCCAAGCACTTTTAGAACGTAGAGATTTGGGAATTCATTCGGAAGTATTTTGTCCTGAGATGATTAAATTAGTTACATCTGGAGCTGCTAATGGTAGAAAAAAGAAAATCCATAGATTTAAGCATACTTATACTATAGCTCAAGGTAATAGAGAACTTTATGATTTCTTGAATGATAATGTATCAATTGAAAGCTACCCTGTTTCGATATTAAATCATCCTACAATTATTGCTCAACAGCCAAATATGATTTCAATTAATGCTACTATTGAAATTGATCTTCACGGACAATGTAATTCTGAATTTATGAATGGAAGTCAATTTTCTGCTACTGGTGGTCAGTTAGATTTTGTAAGGGGAGCTTACTTTAGTGAAGGTGGAAAATCTATAATTGCTTTTTACTCAACAGCTAAGGCTAATACTATTTCCAAAATTGTTCCTAGACTTAGTGATGGTGCTATTGTAACCGTTCCTAGAAGTGATGTTCACTATTTGGCTACGGAATATGGAATTGTAAATTTGAAAGGAAAAAACACAAGACAAAGAGCATTAGATATAATTTCTTTGGCTCACCCTAATTTTAGAGATGATTTGATAAAAGAAGCAGAAAAAATGAAGATAATATAATATTAATAGCCATCTCATTACTTTTCAGTAATGAGGAGGCTTGATTAAAAACAAATACCAAATCAAGATGGCGGAAGTGGGTCGATTGACCCAATTTCTCTCGCAATTTGGAAAAATTTTCCAAATAAGTTTTCCAAAGTGTGTTTTTTGTCAAATTTAG
>JAPLFM010000103.1 GCA_026390675.1 Candidatus Kapaibacterium sp.
CAGATATTTTATTTGATAATTGACTAAATATCTTTGAAGTCAAAACATTCTCTCTAGTAAAACTACCTGGAATAACTCCATTGTTTTTTACGCCTTGACCAACTTGAAGCACTAAGTTTTGATCAATTGTATTAGCTTTGTTCAACATATCTAAAGATTTTACTTTGCTATAAGCTGACTCTGCTTGAACTTTTGCCATATCAAGTGCTTTATGTCTTTTCAAAATATTTTTGATTTCTTCTTTTTTGTCTTGAATTGGTATAATTCCAGTAGATCGTTGATCAATTATATAAGCTACTACCCAACCATAACCATCTAATTCTTTTGGATCTATTACTGTATTTATATTTTGTTCGAATGCTTTATTTGTAATATATTGACTATTCAAAATTGGTCTTTGTCTATCAAAGAAATTTGTTTCTAAACTTGATTTTTTAATTTTGTAACATAATTCATCAAAACTTGCACCTTTTTCTACCTGATCTTTAACTGAGTATGCTTCTCTTTTTAGAGTACTTTTAGTATTGCCACTTGGTTTATAAGAAAGCACAATCTTACTAAATTTTACTTCTTCAGATTTCTTATCAGTAACTTTGATAATGTGAATACCAAATTGAGTTTCAATTGGACCAACTACTTCACCTACTTTAGCTGCAAAAGCTGCTTCATCAAATGGTTTAACTGTTTCGCCTTTTCCCAAAAACCCTAAATCTCCACCACTCTTAGAAGAGCCATCTTGAGAATATTGACCAGCTAATGCACTAAAATCTCCACCATCTTTGATTTTTTTAATTACATCATTGGCTAATGCTTTTAAACTATCTTTGTTATCATTCTTACCATTGAACTTAAATAAGATATGGCTAACTTTAACTTTTTCATTAACCCTACTTCTTCTATCATCTAAATTAAAAAATGTTTGACCTTCTGGAAGTGAAATTGGTCCAATAATATTTCCTTTTTCCATTCCTAAAACATAAGCTGATACGTTTGGAGATAAATCTTGAATATGAGTATAATCTGTTAATTCCCCATTATAGTCTGACATTTTAGTATTAAACAAACTATCTCGTATAGCTAAATTTTCTGTACTAAAAACAGAACTCATTAATAAGTTCAATTTTTTATTTACATTAGCTGAATCAGTTTTTGATGGTACTATCGGAAAGTTAATATACTTTACTTTTCTAGACTCTTTTTGTTTATAAAAAGCTTTGTGCTCATCATAGTATTTTTGAATCTCATCATCAGAAACAACAATTTTAGATTGATCAATTGATTTAATATCAAAAGAAATAAAATCAATGTCAGCAGTTTGATTTTCAGCTAAATATTTTTCTCTTGCAAAAAGAGGAGAAACAAAACTAGATGAAGTGTTAATTATATTCATCAAATGTTGAGCGTGCAATTGAATATGTAACATTTCTTGAACATTAATAAGCTCTTTTCTAAATCTACTTATAGCTTGTTGTTTATCTTCAGCAGTCATTTTAGCTGGATCTGTACCCATATATTTAATAATATTATCGGGTTTTGTAATTAATTCAGCGTATAAGCCTTTATTAAAATTCCCTGTACTATCCATAAAAGGTTTACGAAGAGATTCTGGAGGATTATTCATCATTACATCTGCAACCAAATCATCATTTACTATGATTCCTGCATTGCTAGATTCTTCCTCAGTTATCATCTTATCAATTGTTTCTGCCCAAACTTGTCTTCTAATTTGGTTTTCATCAATTTGAGCATCAGCTGTTTGACTTTGTTTTCTCTGAACATCAATAGCTTCTTTAACTTTTGTTTCAAAATCAATGTACTTGATTTTTTTGCCTTCTACACTACCTATTACAGCACTTCGTTGGTCTCCATTGCCACTAATTAAGTGTTGAATATCACTATCCTGTAAAATCATAAATCCCACAAATACCACTACAAAAGCACCTAGTGCATAAGGTGATACTTTGCGTATTTTCTCAAATGTTGCCATTTAGTTCAAACTCCAATAATATTAAATATTTTAATTTCAAAAATCATTAACTACAAAAATAATACCATTTTGCATAATTTCCAATAACTTAATGCATTTGTTTAAAATTCATTCAAACAAACTTATAAATTAAAAAACTTTGTGGTTTAATTTCTAGGTTTAGCTTCGTTAACTCTTAGGTTTCTACCACCTACTAAAGCGTCATTCAAAGCTTTGATTGCTTCCGCACCTTCTTCATCCGACATTTCAACAAAGCCGTATCCTTTAGAACGACCTGTGTCTCTATCGCTAACTATTTTAGCACTAATAACAGCACCAAATTTTTCAAACTCTGAATTTAAGTCTTCAGACGAAGTTCTGTAGTTTAAGTTGCCTACATAAATATTCATAAAACCAACACCAAATAAATAAGAAAAAGTAAAATTACAATGCAATTTAAGAAATATATTTTATTTAACCTAAATAAAATATCAAATTATTTACTTTTAATAAAAAAAGTTGATAATTTGTTTTAAAATTAACTCAAATGCTATTAATTTAAATATTTATGTCCTAAAATGGGGACATGTGAATGTTTTTTGGTCATACTGAACAAAGTGAAGTATCCAGCTTTTATTTTTCAAAAAACAACCAATTAAGAACCCCACCTCAATCCTCACCCAAGGGGAGGAAGTAACCAATACCAAAGTCATTTTTCTGTCATTCCTGCGAATGCAGGAAACTAAAGTTTTTACTTTTCAAGCAACATTGCTAAGAGACCTCATCCT
>JAPLFM010000286.1 GCA_026390675.1 Candidatus Kapaibacterium sp.
TGTTATTTCTTGACTAGTAAAGTCTATTTTAAAGTCCATAATTATGATAATTAATTGTTACAAAGAAGTATTCGAAAAATAATCATTTTTTATATTACTTAATCAATATATTTCATATAGTTAACAACATAATTTCCTAACGCAATGCATTAGAAAATTATGCTAATGAATTATTTGGGTTAAATATAATTATTATACATTTAAGTTATTTGAAAATAATAAAGCTAAACTTTCTAAAAAAATGTAATCCATGAATGATTCTTAAATAGCGTCTAGCTTTAGCTGGATGAAAATAGAAATTATACTAGAAATCGGCTTTATCCAAAATTGTGTTTTTTAAAACACATTTCGCTCCTATGTAGCTTGTTTCATTCATTACAAATTATTTTCTACCGATATTCCTTTCCTACGGAGCTGAATCAATAGTGTACTTTGTGCCTTCTTTGTGCCCTTTGCGGTTAAATCTTAATTTGTTTGATAATTAGCATCTACTAAACATCACGCAATATCTACATAATATATACGTCATTTTCTCAACTATTATTTTTATGTTCTTTGAAGTTTTGCATTTGAAAAAATAGATTTTAAATTGAACAAACACGAAATTTACTGCAAAATACTGCAAAGAATTTTTTATAGAATTTGTAAAATTGCGACAGCAATTTGTCTTCCGCCATCTTGATTTTGTATTAGTTTTTAAGAAATCTAAATTAATTTAAATTAATTATTGCCGTTATTTGACAAAAAAAACACTTTGGAAAACGGAATTGGAAAATTTTTCCAAAAAGCAACTTTGGTATTGGTTCATTCTCCCCTTGGGGAGAAAAAAAGTGGGGTTCTTAATTGGTTGTTTTTTGAAAAACAAAAGCCAAATATACCCTGAAACGAGTTCAGGGTGACAAAATAAAAACAAAGAATTGGATTCCTGCCGTCGAAGAAAAAAAAAAAAAAAATTATCGGCTAAATTTAACAAAAAACGCACTTTGGAAAACTTATTTGGAAAATTTTTCCAAATTGCGACAGCAATTTGTCTTCCGACAGGAATGACAGAAAAAAATATCGGCTAAATTTGACAAAAAACACACTTTGGAAAACTTATTTGGAAAATTTTTCCAAAAAGCAACTTTGGTATTGGTTTCATCTCCCTTTTCTAAGTTTCACAGAAACTTGAGGAGCTAAGTTTTTTCTGAATTACTTACCAATTGCGATTAGTATTTTTTTAGAATAAACTTCACCACTATCTTTATCTGTTGCTTCAAGAAATAATATATAGGCTCCAACCTGTAAAAGACTTCCATTGTTGTTATTACCTTCAAAAACAATTTCTCCTTGCTGTTCTGAATTTTCTCCAGACCTAAGATCTCTAAGTAGAATACCATTTAAGTCGAATAATTTTAAAATAATATTAGCACTTTTAAAAGGTAACTTGTAATAAATTTTTGTATGAGATTTCAAACCATCACTATAAGGAGAAAAAGGATTTGGTTCAGCATAAAAATCTAAAGTATCTTTAAGTATTGAAGTTATGCTATTATGCAATAATGGAGTAGCACCAAGAGCATCAATTGATGAGCTCCAATTAGTTTTGAGATTTGAATTACTATTGTTTTTAACTTTTTCCAAACTAATATCTTTTGTGTCAATAATGAATGCTTGATGCCAAGTTTTATCAAATAGTGCACTATCAATTACAAAATTATTTGGGTCTGAAAAGCTAAACAATTCTTGATTTGTAGAATTTAAAATAAGAGATTTAGAAAAATAGATTGATTTAGATGTTCGTAAATTTGGAAATTTATTAAAAATTGTTGTGTCATAAGCTATAAGAAAAAGAGAATCTGGAGCAATTAAATAATCACCGTTGATTTTGTTTGTTTTTTTAGTGTTTAGATCTGATTTATTATAAAACTGCCAATAATTTAAATTAATAGTATCTAAAGTATTGTTCCAAAGTTCTATAAAATCTGAATTGTTTTGACTACTTTCATACATTATTTCGTTTATTTGAATTGCTGCAAAACTATAAGAAATAAAGTCTTTTTCAATCAAATAATTATTGTATTCTCTTAGATCCAAATCTGAATTTATCATATATTTGAAATTGAAAAATCCACTTTTGTTGATTTTGTCTTTAATATTTTTTTTACTAAATGAAATTTTTGCAGAATCTTTTGATTTGATATAATCAATATTCAAAGAAAAAAGTGACTCTTTTTCTTGAAATATACTATCCATATTTGAATCAAAAAATACTAAAAATTTAGTATTAGCAATGTCTTTTTTTCCTTCATTCATTATAACAAAACTTAGTGAATCTTTTGAAATATCTAATTTGTAAAGAGCTAAATCAAAATCAATAATGCTTGTACTATTAGTTTTACAGGGCGTTCCGCCATTTATATCTTTAGTAACTTTCCAGTTGTTTTTATAAAACCCAAGTGAATCTGGATTAAACCTTTCAAAACTTTTTCCTTTTTCACCTAAATTCAAATCATAATAAGTTGAATCTAAAAATTCCCCAATATCATTTTTAATAAATATCGCATCATAGGTATTATTTTGAGTAGGGATTGGTTTTTGAATCAAATTTGCCTTGTCAATTTTATATTTATTTTTTAACTTTAAAGTATCTGATGTAATTACAACCAATGACCTTGGTTGAAACAATACTTTACCGATATCTTTCTTACTTGTCAAATCCCAGATTGAAAGATTATTTAATACTACTATGCTATCACTATTGTTATAAAGTTCTATCCATTCTTCATCATCTGCCAGTGGTGCAGGTTGAAATTCATTAATTACAATTTGTGATTTTATGATATTAAAAGCAATCAAAAATATTAAAATTTTACACTTCATAGCATTTTGATATATTCGAAAAATTAGTAAGACTTATTAACTGATTCAATAAAGCTTCAATATTAGTTTTATCAATTGATTCAAACCTTTTTGTAATTGGACTATCGATATCTAATACACCAATAAGTTTATTCTTGATAATTATAGGTATAACAATTTCTGATTTTGATTTTGCATCACAAGCAATATGGCCAGGAAACAAATGAACATCATCAACTACTATTGTTTCTAATTTCATTGCCGAAGTACCGCAAACACCTTTACCAATTTTGATTCTTGTACAAGCAGGGTTTCCTTGAAATGGTCCTAAAAGTAGTTCTTCACCAGAAATGAAATAGAATCCAACCCAGTTAATCTGACTCAATGAATTAAATAGAAGTGAAGAAAAATTGCTACAATTTGAAATGAAATTGGTTTCACCTTCTAAAATATGTGGCAACTGTTTTATTAAATCATTATATGATACTTGGTACACTTTTTGTTCTTTTTTAATAATTAAACTTTTTCATAATATGAAATTAAATAAAATAATATTCAATAACAATAAATTTGATGGATTAATTTGCTTAAATGGCAATATTCCTAACAGAGATTTTTTTGAGAATCTTGAGGGAGTAACAATTATTGCTGCTGATGGTGCTGCTGATTATCTTCATAGGGCTAATATTATACCAAATTATATTGTTGGTGATATGGATTCTATCAATCCGAGTACTCTGCAATTCTTTTTTGAAAGAACTAACTTGTTTCAATTGAGTGATCAAGAAACAAACGATTTTGAAAAAGCAGTTTTATTTGCATTAAGTTTAAATTTGAATAACTTGTTAATTGTTGGAATTAATGGTGGGTTGTATGAACATTCACTTAATAATTGGAGTGTGCTTGCTAAATTATCAAGAATTACAAATTTATGTGTTTTAGATGATAATAGATATGCTTTTAACATATCCAAGTCAACTGAAATTAATTTATCAAAAGGTGAAATAGTTTCTATAATTCCTCAAACTAAAGTAAAGCTTATAACTAAAAATTTAAAATGGAATTTGGATTCTGAGGTTCTTGAAATTGGTGAAAGAGAAGGTGCTAGAAATATTGCTATATCAGATAATATTATGTTAGAAGTAATTGAAGGAGAAGCACTTATCTTTGTTGATTCAAGATTTCCTTATGCTCCTGAGTCAATTAATTAAAACCTAAAGATTTAATCAAAAAAATGACTACCTTTTGAGTAGTCATTACAAATCTTAAATTTTTATAGAACAAACTATGCGTCTTTAGCTAATTTCTTGTAGATTTCGTGATACTGTTCTGCAGTTCCTCTCCAAGAGTTTTCAGTATTCATTCCAGTGCGAGCCAAACTTTCCCATGTTTCTTTGTTTCTATATAACAAAACTGCTTTTCGAATAGTTTCCAAAAGTGCTGTTCCAGTATGTTCTGATAGGACCAAACAGTTCCCTTCACCAGTAGCTTCGTCAAATGGCTCTACAAGCTCAGTAAGTCCACCAGTTGGATAAACAATTGGAACTGAGCCATAAACTAATGAGTACATGAAACTAAGCCCTGAAGGCTCATAATCAGATAGAAGCATATACATATCACTACCTGCTTCAGTCAAATGAGTTAATTCATCATTTAACTCAAAAATACATTTCAATTTCTCAGGATATTTATTTGATATTTTCATCAATTTTTCTTTTAATGCTGGTTCGCCCTGACCTAAAAGAACAAATTGAATATCTTCTGCAAATATTTTGTCTGCTTGCTCAATTAGTAAATTTATACCTTTATTTTCAGTAATATTAGTTACCATTGCAATAAGAGGAGTTGATGGACTATATTCTAACCCAAACTTGTTTATTAAAGCTACTTTGTTGTGATATTTATAATCTAAATAGTCTCCATCATATTTTGCTTTAATCATTGGGTCTTTTTCAGCATTCCACACATAAGGATCAATTTTATTCATTATTCCTTTAAAATTTTCACCTTTCTCTTTAATAAATGGTTCCAAACCATTTGCCATTGTTTTACTTTTCATTACATCATTAGCATAGGTTTTGCTAACAGTAGTAATATAATCAGCAAACACAAGTCCACCTTTTAAAAAATTCACTTGTTTTTTATGAGTTAAGTGTTTAAAAACTTCTTCAGGAAATTCCATAAGTTTTAAAACTGATAATGGAAAAATACCTTGATGCTTGAAATTATGAACCGTGTAAACTACTTTGGTCTTTTTAAATTGCTTTGCATAAATTGTTTTAATATAAATTGGAACTAAAGCTGAGTGCCAATCGTTGCAATGAATAATATCAGGGAACCAACCAAGTACCATGCAAGTTTCTAAAACACTTTTGCAATAAAACAAAAATCTTTCTGCATTATCAGGATATTCTTCCCAAGTCTTTGGATCGTTATAGACACCTTTACGAGAATCAAAATAAGTAAAATTAGTTGTAATATAAGCTTGTACTTTACTTCTAGGGTTGTTGATTGATGAAGATTTAATTGTAGCCAATTCTTCAACGTCTCCAACCTTAATTGGCACATTCTTCAAACGATTAATTTCGTGAATTTTGTTTTTTCTTTCAGAGATATTACCATACTTTGGAGACATTACTCTTATATCATTGCCTAGCTCTCTTAGTGCCAATGGCAATGAAAAAGCTACATCACCTAAACCACTTTCTTTAGAAAAAGGATATACTTCACTTGATAGGAAAAGTACGTTTAAAGCTTTTGCCATTTTTGTTTTCGCTTGGGGTTTGTTTGAAATTTAATATTCTTAATTTACAAATTTACAAAAAAAAATCCACAAAAAAAAATCTAAGTCAATAAAAGTCCAATATTAACCACAAACAATTTAATTAATTTGTTTTACAATGATTTAGGAATAAAATAATTCAATGAAAATTGGCACTTTATATTTAATTTTACATTGCATTTTATCACAAAAACGAAAAAATATGGAAGAATTTAAAATCTTTTTAGAAAACGATTTTGAAAATATAAATACCGAACTTGATGAATTTAGAAATGGGCTTTCTATTGGAATTGTTGGTTCTGGGAAACTAGGCTTAGCATTGATTTCGGAATTTAATAAATTATCAAAACTTAGATGGGTAATTGCACGTTCGCAGGATTCTAAACTTAATGTAATTAATAAAATTTACAATACGCAGATTATTAAATCTAACATAAACGAAGTAAATGCGATACCAAATTTTATCATTTTAGCTATTAGCGATAGTCAAATTAAAGATTACGCCGAAGAATTAGCTGATTTTTTGGGTGATAAGTTGAATGGAACATACATTATTCATTGTTCCGGTTTTCAAAATGTTGATGTACTAGAAAGCTTAAAAAATAAAGGCGCAAAAGTAGGAGCATTACACCCTTTTCAAACTTTTTACTACGAATCAGAATCTTTATTTAAAAATGTTACATGGGGAATTGAATGTGATGAAGAAGATTATAAAGAGTTTTCCAATTTGGTATTAGTTACTGAAGGTATCCCATTAAGACTGCCACAAGAAGCTATTGAAAATAAAGCTCTTTATCATGCAGCAGCTGTTGTTGCTTCCAACTATATTACTCCTGTAATGCAACTTGCCAACCAAATCGCTAAATCCATAAATCTTAAAGAAGATGAATTGCTGGCAACAATAGCAAGAACTACTATCAATAACAATTTAAAATCATTTAAAGGAGAGAATGTTCCTCTAACTGGTCCAATTGTGCGTGGTGATAAAAAAACAATTGAAATCCATATAAATGCTATGAAAGGAAAACCCGAACTTTTAAGACCATATTGTCAATTTGGTTTAGCCACCGCTGAACTTGCTTTTAGAAACGAACTTATTTCAGAAGATGATTTTTACGATATTATGTCTATTTTGAAAAATGGGCTTATTGGGTAAAAATTATTGCTAAAATAGTGTTGTCATAAACATTTTTCTATCATTCCTGTTAAGGTAGGAATCTATTTATTACTGTCACCCTGAACTCGTTTCAGGGTATATTATTGGATTTAACCTTTCAAAAAACATTCAATTAAGTACCCCACTTTTTTTCTCCCCAAGGGGAGAATGAACCAATACCAAAGTACGTTTTTTGGAAAAATTTTCCAATTCCGTTTTCCAAAGTACGTTTTTTGTCAAATTTAGCAGATTTTTTTTCATGC
>JAPLFM010000127.1 GCA_026390675.1 Candidatus Kapaibacterium sp.
ATTATGCAATTGTTAAAAATTATGCAAATGCTGAAAAAACGCTCAATAAAATTATTAAATTTGCAAAAGAACATATTTTATTTTGTTTAATCTTAAATTATCCACCTAATATTAACAACTTTTATTTGAATTTTACGGATAAAACTAATAAATTGCACAGATTTTTTTAATAATGAGAAATATATGAAATACATTAAAGCCAATTTACTATTACTTGCACTATTTTTAGTATTGTATTATCCAACGCTAGCAACTGAATATAAAGTTATAACTTCAACAGATAAAAATGGTTATAGCTATGAAGAGGTTCAAAATGATCCTTTAAAAGCTAGAATTTATACTTTGAAAAATGGATTTAAAGTTTACTTATCTGTAAACAAAGATGCTCCGAGAATACAAACCTTTATAGCTGTTAAAGCTGGTTCAACTTATGATCCAAAAGAAACCACAGGACTTGCTCACTATCTTGAACACATGATGTTTAAAGGCACTGATAAAATTGGTTCTTCTGATTGGACTAAAGAAAGCAAATACCTAGAAGAGATTAAAGACTTATATGAAAAGCATAAAGCTGAACCTAATAATGATAAAAAGAAAGCAATTTACCACTTAATAGATTCAGTTTCAGGAGTCTCTGCAAATGTTGCAATTGCAAATGAATATGATAAAATGATTGGAAAGCTTGGTGCAAAAGGAACTAATGCTTACACATGGCACGAACAAACTGTTTATGTTAATGATATTGCAGCAAATGAAATTCAGAATTGGTTAAAACTTGAAAGAGAAAGATTTGGCAAATTGGTACTTCGCCTATTCCATACCGAATTAGAAGCAGTATATGAAGAATTTAATATGGGTCAAGATAATGATTATCGTAAAGTTTATGAAGCAATGAATACTGGCATGTTTAAAAAACATCCTTATGGTACTCAAACAACTATAGGTGAAGCAAATCATTTAAAAAATCCTTCTTTAATTAATATCCATAATTACTTTGATAAATATTATATTCCAAATAATATGGCAATGTGCCTTTCTGGAGATTTTGACCCTGAAGCTACTCTTAAAATGATTGATGCTACTTTTGGTACTTTAACATCAAAACCAATTAGTCCAATTGTTTTACCAAAAGAAGACCTAATTACTTCACCAGTTGTAATGGAAGTAAAAGGACCAGAAGCTGAAGTAGTTTCAATCGGTTATAGATTTGCTGGTGCAAACTCTTATGACGAAAAAATGGTTACTATTATTAATGGTCTGTTGAGCAATTCAAAAGCTGGTTTAATTGATTTGGATTTAGTTCAAAAGCAAAAAGTTCTTTCTTGCTCTGCTTCTGCTATGTTTATGAGAGATTATGGTATGCAAACTTTCGACGCATCACCACGCAAAGGTCAAAAATTAGAAGACTTAAAAGATTTGATTTTGGCTGAAATAGATAAAATTAAAAATGGAGATTTTGAGGATTGGCTTTTACCTGCTGTTATTAACAATTTAAAATTACAAGATATTCAAGCTCGTGAAAGCAACAATGCTAGAGCATCAGCTTTTGTAGATATTTTTATCAAAAATGTTCCTTATATTGATAATGTGAAATTTATTGATGAATTAGAAAAAATTACAAAAACTGAAATAGTTAAATTTGCTAAAGAACATTATTCTAATAATTATGTAATTGTTTACAAAAGAACTGGAAAAGATGATGCTACTGTAAAAGTTGACAAGCCTATTATAACTCCAGTTAGCTTAAATAGAGATAGTCAATCTGAGTTTTTAAAAAATTTTAACAAACTAACTGCTCCTAAGATTGAACCTGTTTTTGTTGATTTCAAAAATGCAATCAACAAAACCAAATTAAACAATGATATTGAGCTTTCTACAATTAAAAATACTTCTAATGAATTGTTTAGTTTAAGCTATATTTTAGAAATGGGTAAAGACAATAACAAACTATTACCATTAGCTGTTAATTATCTTCCGCTTATTGGCACAAACAAATATTCTGCAGCAGATTTACAAAAAGAGTTGTTCAAATTAGGTTTATCTTTTTCAGTTTATTCAGCTGATAATCGCTCTTATGTAACTGTTTCTGGGTTAGAGAAATCATTTGTTCCTGCTGTTGAACTTTTAGAACACATTTTAGCAAATGCTAAAGCTGACAAATTTGCTTATCAAGATTATGTTCAAAGTATATTGAAAGACAGAACAGATTCTAAGCTAAATAAAGATAATATCTTTTGGTCTGGACTAATGAGCTACGGAAAATATGGTGATAAATCTCCTTTCTCTGATATTATTCCTGAAGAAAAATTAGATGTGATAAATCCTGATGAACTTACTGGTTATATCAAAGATTTAACTTCTTACAAACACAAAGTATTTTATTTTGGCTCTCAAGACAATGCTAAATTAATTGCTAGCTTGAATAATCTACACAAAGTACCAACAAAACTTAAAGAAATTCCTATTTCAACTAAATATATTGAACAACCAACAAATAAGAAAGAAGTTCTATTTGTAAATTACGATATGGTTCAAGCTAGTTTGATGATGCTTTCAAAGGGTGGTTCTTTTGACAAATCTGAACTGCCTTATAGTAGAGTATTTAGTGAATATTTTGGTGGTGGCTTATCATCTATTGTTTTTCAAGAAATAAGAGAATCTAAGGCACTTGCCTACTCTGCATTTGCTGCATACTCTCAACCACAAACTTTGAATAAATCAAATTGGGTATTTGGATTTGTTGGTACTCAAGGTGACAAACTTGAAAATGCTACAAATGCACTTTCTGAATTAATGCAAAAAATGCCAAAAGCTGAAAAGCAATTCAATTCGTGTAAAGATGCGATAATGAGAAAAATTGAAACAGAAAGAATCATAAAATCAAATATCTATTTCACTTATTTAGGTAATATGGATAGAGGGCTTGATTATGATTACAGAAAAGATATATATGAGAAGTTAAAGACAATGACTATAGATGATTTAGCAAATTTCTTCAATTCTAAAGTAAAATCTGATGGTTTCAAATTCTTGGTTATGGGAAATAAAAACACACTTGATATGAAACTTTTAAATAAGTTTGGAAACGTAAGAGAAGTTAGTTTAAATGAACTTTTTGGATATTAAATTTAATTTTATCAAAAAACAAAATTTATAATTGGCTATCTCAAAAGGATAGCCTTTTTTTATATACTTAATCTAATAAAAGCACACATTCTACCTGACAAAGATTTATCTCTTATAAATGAATGATAATCTGTATCTTTCATAGTACATATATCACTTATTTCAATATTTCCATCTATAATCCCACAATTTTTAAGCTGCAATTCAATTTCCTTTCTATTATCAAATAAGAATTTTGATTCACTTATTTTCTTTGTACTTTTAGGAAAAAACTTTGCAACATCATTCTCAACTTCATACACATCTCCTCCAGCACAAGGTGAAATATAGCAAATTAAGTTTTTAGGATTCGATTGAAATTTATCTACCATTATGTTTATTGATTTTGCACAAATATTCTGTTGAGTTCCTTTCCAACCACTATGTATTGCAGCAATTGCTTCATTGATTGGATCATAAATCAAAACAGCAGCACAATCTGCAATAGAAACATTTAAGACTAAACCCTTTGTATTACTTACAAATGCATCTCCTACTAAATTTTCAGTATAACAACTTACTATGTTAATTACATCCGAATGAACTTGCTTTTGAAATTGAAGAGCTTCGTACTTTATATCAAGTTTCAAAGCCAAAAGCTGTTTCATTTCAATTACTTCATCTTCTGAGTAAGTTTCTGCCTGACTAATTGAAAATCCAAATTTAAACCCTTTTGATTTTTTAGTAACTCCAGAAATTATTGGATGTTTTTTAAAAATCGAATTTGATAATATTTCAATATTTTTCATTTTGTAATTGGTTTGTTTATTTGATAAATTTCTTCATTTAAACACAATAATTTACTTATTTCTTTCTGAGATTGAAGGTTAATTGAAAAAGTTTTCAAGCCAAAATTTGCTAGAATTGATTCTTTTAGCTTTTCAGAATTCACAAAAATAGTGCTGTTTTTATTTTCACTTATAAAATTATTAAAAGCAAAATCTTTGCTTTTCAGCGATTGATTTTCATTTCTTTGAATAACTATAATATATTTTTTTGAATTGTAATTACTTTCAATTACATTAAATTGTTTTCTTGGATAAATTTTAAAAACACTGTTTTCTTGAATTAACATAAATGATAAAAACATAAAAATTGTTACAAATACAAACCTAAACAATAGTAATTTCAAATCATTTGATTTCAATAAATACACTATAAATAAAGTACTAAATGATAGCAAAAGAGCTATTTCATTCCTAAAATAGGCAAACTTAAATTCAGATAAATAAGTGTTAATTATCAGACTAAAACTAATAAACAAATGACTTGTAATTGCAAATAAATTACTTATATAATTAGATACAAATGAGAAAACAATTGATAAAATTGAAAACACCATTCCCAAACTCATACTTGGAACAATTATCAAATTGGCCAATACTGAAATAGCTGAAAAAATATTGAAATAGCAAACAACTAAGATAGATACAATTACACTTGCCGATAAACTCATTGAAAATGAAGAAATAAAAAAATCAACTAACTTTGATTTCTTTGTATTTATCTTTGAAAGGAAACCGTAAATTTCATTATAAGTAAAAACTATTCCAAACATTGATAATACAGATAGCTGAAACCCTACTGAGAATATCAAACTAGGATAAAACAATATTGAAAATAAAGTTGTAAAACTAAGAATATTTATAGTATTGGCTTGCCGTTGTAGATTTCTAATTAAAAGAAATAAAACGGACATTACACCTGCTCTTATAGCTGATGGTTGATTACCTGATAAAAAAACAAATTCTAAAATAAGTAAAGTAAAAATTGCAAATTTCAACCACTTGTTATTTATAAATCCTAAGAATATAAAAATAAAGGTTGCAATCAAAGTAATATGCAAACCACTCACTGAAAGTATATGTGATGTTCCTGTTTTGCTAAAATCAAGATTAGTTTCATTATCTATTTCACTCCTATCCCCCAAAATTAATGCCTTTACTATACCAGCAGTAATTTTATCATAAGTCCTATCAATAATATTATTAACTAAGCTTATTTGGTAGGAAATAAATCTATCAAACCCACTTTCACTTTCAATTATAGCCAAGCTACCATCTTGACTTGCTATTAAATTACATCCATTTTGATTGCAGTATTTATATTCGTCAAATTCATCTTTGAAATTGGCTTTTTGAGGGAAGTATATCTTGACATTTGCAAATATAGTTTGACCTACATTCAACTTCAAATTATCACTTTTGTTATGAGATAGTATAAACTTAAAATTATTAATTGTACTAAAGTTAGCGGATTTTAAAGTTCCATTTGCTATATATTTTTCTCTATATTTATTATCACTTAGTTTCTTCTCCAAAGTAACATCTGCAATTGCTCCAATGTTTGAAGAAATTAAATTATACCTTAGTTCAATTGGTCTATCCATTGAAAGAAAAGATAAGATACCAATTAGAATTGAGCCCAAAAAATATGTTAAATAATTAGATTCTTTATAGAAAAAATATACAAAAATAATTAGTAATATTGATGATATAAGAAATGAAATTGAGTTGTTATTCATTAGAAAAGCAAAGCCGAATCCTAAAAGGAAATGCAATAGTAATTTAAAAGCTGGTAGTATATTTAAACTAATTTTATTCAAACTAATAATATTACAAAACTACAAAATACAATATAATGTTTTTTAAGCTGTTAGTCAAATCAAATAATTTATAAAATTCTATAAAAATGTATTATGTTTATTGGCAGTACAAAAGCCATAAAGAATTATTAATCAAGCCAAGTGCTTCATAACTGCCATTTCTAGGATTATATCTTATATCTTGAAATCTATCCATCATTTTACCAGCATGCATCATTTTTTCTGTAATGTTCATCAAAACTAAGTTTGTTGACGAAAGGTAAGCAAAAGTTTTAGAAGCAGATTTCATATAAAAATTATCATCAGACTTGAAACTACCTTTAAGCTTAGATTGCATTCCATTTATATTAATAAAACAGTTGTTATTTTCACAACCTATAAAAAAGAGTTCTTTTCCATCGTTTGTAAATTGAGGATAAGTGATACTATTGCCTGCAGGATAAGCTGTATTATTAAAAACAACATTCATTTTGTTTTGTTCGCCAGCACAGTAAGCAAACATTTCCTCAAATGGATGAACAACTAAATTTGAAACAAAATCATAAGCTCTACCAACAGAAGGTTCATAATATTTATCTGTATAGCTTGCCACAAAAGACTGCCCTGACAAAGTGATATATGAAAAGGCCATAAAATTACAGTCTGGATTGATTTTAACAATTGGAATTTCTCTTTTATTACTTTCTAATCTTCTTTCACCTATAAATAAAGCATATTGAATACCATCATATTGAACATATACAAATTCACCAGTTTCCCAAAATCCAATTGGAATAATATTTTTATCATTTACAATTTCTTTACCATTTACAAACAATACTTCATTGGCTCCCATTTTCAATACAAAAGCAATTTTATTTCCATCCGAACTTAAATAGATATTAGATCTTCTATTATGTAATACTATTTTTTTATTTCTATACACTATAACATTGTCTACCTCATTTGTGTAAGTATATACTATTTCATTAGAAGAATATGAGAAATATACAGAACTTATTCTATAATTTCCAATTTCAATTATTGTATCATTAGTATATAGTTTTGTAAATCCATTGATTGTTCCTTCAAATGCCCATTTTTTCCCATCTGGAGAAAACCTAGGTGAATCTAGATCATCTAATATTTCAGAGAAATATTCATTATTTATATTTACTCTTAATTTATTAGTATATGGTGAGGTAATTGCATACCAGTTATTAGTAGTATCAAAACCACTTGATACATAAGGTTCACTACCATCTAATATCAACTTTTCACCACACCTTTGAGAATGTAGTAAAGTAGAAGAATAAATAAAAATTAAATATGTTAGTAGTAATTTCATTTTAATTTAAAATTTAATGTATTTAATTATTAATTTTGTAAACGTAACTTATACAATTATATTTAAATTTTTTACAAAAAGGTGATTAAATGATAGAAAAAATTAAAAATCTGCTTGGCGACAAACAAGATTATTATTTAGGGTTTGATAATCCTAAAATCTCAAAAGAAAACTTAATACTTCCTTCAAACGATTTTGTTGATAAAGTATTTATGCAATCTGATAGAAATAATAGAGTTTTGGGTAATTTAAATTGGATGTTTAACCACGGAAGGCTTGCTGGTAGTGGTTATGTATCAATTTTACCTGTAGATCAAGGAATAGAACATAGTGCTGGTGCTAGCTTTGCAAAGAACCCTATTTATTTTGATGCTGAAAATATTGTTAAATTAGCTATTGAAGGTGGATGCAATGCAGTGGCTTCTACTTTTGGTGTATTAGGTATGGTCTCTCGTAAATATGCACATAAAATTCCATTTATTGTAAAAATTAATCATAATGAACTAATGACTGTTCCTAATAAGTTTGACCAAATTATGTTTGGAACAATTGATCAAGCTTATAATATGGGAGCTGCTGCAGTTGGAGCAACAATTTATTTTGGTTCTGAAGAAAGTGGCAGACAAATAGTTGAAGTAGCTGAAGCTTTTGCTTATGCTCACGAGCTTGGTATGGCTACGATTCTTTGGTGTTACATTAGAAATGATGCATTTAAAAAGGACAAAGATTATCATACAGCTTCTGATTTAACTGGTCAAGCAAACCATCTTGGAGTTACTATTCAAGCTGATATAATCAAACAAAAATTGCCTACAAATAATGGTGGATATACTGCACTAAATATGGGTAATTCAAGCTATGGCAAATTAGATAATAGAATGTACACAGAATTAAATTCTGACCACCCTATTGATTTAACTCGTTACCAAATAGCTAATTGTTACATGGGTAGAGCTGGATTAATTAATTCAGGTGGAGCTTCTGGAACAAATGACTTTGCTGAAGCAGTTGAAACTGCTGTTATAAACAAAAGAGCTGGTGGAATGGGATTAATATCTGGTAGAAAAGCTTTCCAAAGACCAATGAGCGAAGGTGCTGAGCTTCTTCAAACTATTCAAGATGTTTATTTATGCAAAGAAGTAACAGTAGCATAGAACATCTCAAACTATTTTAAAAAAAAGCCATCTCAATAGCTGATAAGTATTATGATGGCTTTTTGATTTTTACAAGTTCTTCTCAAGTAAGTTTATTCTTTCAAGATAGTATGATTTATTTTCTGGCATTTGAACGACTAATTTTTTAAATATTTCTATTGCAGCTGGATATGCTCCTTGATCAATATAAATTTCTGCTAAAGTCTCTGTAGCAAAATCATCTATATCAGATATTTCATTATTGATATGATTTGAAAACTCACTTAGTTCTTCACCTAATTCTTCAAGTGACATTCTAGGTCCAACATCAGCTTTAATAATTTCTTTTATTACATCAGCTACTTTCTCATTATCTTTAAAATTTAGTAAATTCTCTAATTCATCTAAATCAACATCTTTACTTTCTGAATTATTATAATCTGATTGAGTTAAATCTATACCTAGTAATTGTTCAAATGAATCTAAATTGACACTTTCATCATTTTTTAAATCTGAAGAAAAGTTATTTTCGTTTATTTCTTTGTTTTCAAATGAACTAGTAATTAACTTTTCATCAGCCAATTCTTCATCAATTAAATCTCTATTTGCTAAGATAGTATTAAAAGTACCAATTGTATCATTTAATTCATCTACTTCAAACTCATTTAAATCTTCTTCAACTAGATTGTCAGTGCCTTTGTTATACAACAGCATTGTATTGTAAGCATTAATCGAATTATCAATTTCTTCATTTTCAGATTCATCTTCTAGAATCACTTCATCTTTAGTATTTGTATCAATAAAATCAATTTCATCTTCTAATAAATCTCTATTTGCTAGAATAGTATTATAAGTTTCAATTGAGTCATCTAAATTTTCAAAGTTACTAATATCATGATTATATAATTCATTTTCAAAACTATCTACTAAAATAGGTAGTTCAAATTCAGGATATTCTATAAATTGAAATAATGAACTATTCGAACTTGGAAAATAAAATTCAGGTGAATTTTTAACAAAAGGAATTAGATTTAAACTCTTAGAATTTATAACAAAATTAAGTTTTTCTTTACCTAAATTTTTAATACTTATGTATGTTGGAGGATTTAATATCTCTTCTTCATTATTAAAATATTTTTCATTTGTGTCATATTCTAAGTTTAATTCAATTGGCAAAGTATCAGCTATACCATAATCTAATTCATTATTCACTTCTTTAGTAAAATAAGTACTAATTGGTACTTCTTCTTGAATATGAAATCTTTTTTGCCTTTTAGCAACAGCTTTTTCAATATTAAACTCTTTAGGTTGTTTTAATACATTAGGATCAAGCAAAGCTTTTAAAGTTTTACTTTGAGGGAAAGTATAAACAGCAGATTCTAATATTTCGTTAGCATCTTCTTCATTTCCAATCATTTTATATGCTTTAGCTAAAATACCAAATGCTGAAGGATATTTGGGATATTCTCCTAAACCTTCTTGAATGAGTTTAATTGCTTCATTAGGCTTTCCTAAAGCAATTAATTCTTCAGCTTCTACAGCAAATAAAGGTGATACTGACATAAAAAAATCAATGAATAAATTAAAGTTGAATTATAACAATTACAAATTAAGCATTATATTGAAATTATCAAAATTATCTTCTATTTCCAAGTAATCTTAATAAAAATAAAAACAAATTGATAAAATCTAAATACAAAGTTAAAGCACCTAAAATTGCCATTTTAGAAGCCATATCTCCACCTGATTGTTGTGCATAGTCATAATATTGATCTTTAATCTTTTGAGTATCATACGCAGTTAAACCTGCAAAGATTAACACTCCTAAAATACTTATCATTGTATAAAAAGCTGAGCTTTGAATAAAAATATTAACTACAGATGCAATTATAATTCCAACCAATCCCATAAACATAAAAGAACCTACACCACTTAAATCTTTTTTGGTTATTCTTCCATAAGCACTTAAAGCTCCAAAACTTAATGATGTAATTAAAAAAGTAGAATAAATGGAATCAGCTGTATATACTGCTAAAAATATTGAAAAAACAATTCCATTTAGTCCTGCATAAGTAAAAAATGAAGCTATTGCAGCAGTTTTACTCATTGTTTCAATTCTAGAAGAAATATACCAAACAAAACCCAAATTTGCAAACATTAAGATTAAAATCATTCCTCCTAACTGTTCTACAAGTCCTGATGAAAAAGTAAAATAAGCTACAGCTGAAGTTGTAAGTAAGCCTCCAGTCATCCAGCTATAAACTTGAGACATATACTCAGCTCTTGAATTTTGAACTGATTGCTCGTTGATAATATTATCAATATTTGTGTTCATATTACAAAGTCCTTAATATAATTTATAAAATTTATGATTTTCTCTCAATAACAAAATCAGCAAAATTCAATAATGAAATTTTAGAAGGTGAATCTGGAATTTCAATTAATAACTCTTTTGCTTTATTAACAAAACTCTTTGCATAATTAAAAGTATATTCAATTCCACCCTTCAATTTTACAAATTCAATTATCTCAGTAATGTCGGTATTGCTTAATTTACCAGATTTAATTTTACTAAATACTTCCTTAACTTCTGATTTAGAAGACTTAGAAAAAGCATAAATTAAAGGTAAAGTAATTTTTCTTTCTTTCAAATCATTTCCTACTGGCTTACCTAATATTGATGATTTTGAAAGATAATCTAATAAATCATCTTGCAATTGAAAAGCTATTCCTACATATTCTCCATATAGACACATTTTCTCATGAATTGTTTTATCATCTGTTGCACTTAAAGCACCAATTTCACAGCAAGATGAAAGTAGTGAAGCTGTCTTATCAGAAATTATTTGAAAATACTCTTCTTCAGTAATTTCTAACTTTCTACCTTTATCCATTGATAAAAGCTCACCTTCACTCATTCTTTTTACAGCTTTAGATGTAACTTTTAAAAAATCAAATTCATCATTATTTACTGATATTTGCAAACCCCTTGATAATAAATAATCACCAACTAATACTGCTATTTTATTGTTCCATTCTGCATTAATAGAAGCAACTCCCCTTCTTTCAAGTGCTTTATCGACAACATCATCATGAACCAAAGTTGCAGTATGAAGCAATTCAATCATTGCTGCACCTATATTAGATCTTTCTGAAACTTTACCAACCATCGAAGCTGTTAAAAAAACTAAAGCTGGCCTTACTCTTTTACCTTTTCTCATAGTTATGTATCTCAAAACCAAGTTCAGCAATGAAACTTTAGTCTTCATTGTATTTTTAAAGTACTCATGAAAACTTTCAATATTTTCTTTTACAGGTAAGCAAATTTCATTAAGGGTCATTCTTTTTCTTTTAATAATAAAATTCAAAAATAATAGACGAATTAAGCACAATTATAATACTCATTCGGTAAAATGTTTTTTTAAAGTAAATTGAGAAACAAAAATACTTATTTCATATAAAATATAAATAGGTACTGCAACTATCATCTGGTTAAAAGGATCTGGACTTGGAGTAATAACTGCTGCCACAATTAAGATTACAATTATAGAATGTCTTCTATATTTTCTTAAAAATCTAGGTGTTAAAAGACCAAATCTTGTTAATACAAATGATACCATTGGCATTTCAAAAAAAATGCCTGCTGATAGAATCATTAGCATTATAAAACCCCAATATTCATTTATATCAATTAAGTTTTTGATTTTATCTGTTCCAAATGAAGCAGAAAATTGCAACATTGATGGAATCATAACTTTATATGCAAAGACTACTCCACTAAAAAAGCAAAGTGTTGTAAAAAAGGATATCCTTTTAGCCCATCCTTTTTCATTTGTGTAAAGAGCTGGTTCTATAAATTTCCATAATTGATACAAAGTAAAAGGAAAAGACAATATAAAACCAACAATCATAACTACTTTAAAATAAAGCATTGGCTTACCAAATACTCTAAGGTTTTGTAAATCTAAATGAGCATCAACCGCAGGCTTTAGTAATATTCCATCCATTATATTTTCTACAAAATAACCAGCAATCATACAACCTAATAAAATTCCAATAGTAGAATAAAACAAACGAATTCTTAGTTCACCCAAATGATCCCAAAAACCCATTTCTTTTGTTTCTTCGTTTTCATTATCAAATTCATTTACTTCTGTTTCGTTATCTTCCAAATTCGACATTCATTTTTAAAATATGTTGTAAAATATAATTCAAAATAACAATTTTAATTTATTAAATAAAGAACAATGCCATTTATTGGAGAATTATCAGCTTTAGCTGTTACAATTGTGTGGGCTGGAACATCATTTGCGTTCACTAGAATAGCTCAAAAATTTGGTGCTATACAGCTAAACATTGATAGAATGTTACTTTCAATGGTTTTTATATTAATAACATCCTTAATATTTAACTTGAGTTTTTCATTAAGCTATACTCAAATTCTTTATCTTACTTTAAGCGGAATATTTGGACTGGTTATTGGTGATTCTTTCTATTTCAAAGCATTTCCTGTAATGGGTCCGAGATTATCTAACCTTGTGATGGCAAGTAGTCCTGCTTTTTCAGTAATATTGTCATTTTTGTTTTTGCATGAAATAATTGATTTAAAAGGAATTTTGGGAATATTAGTTACACTAATAGGTATAGTTTTAGTAATTACCCAAAGAAAACAAGAACATAGTGAAGGATTTAAAATAACAAAAGATGGTTTAATTAATGCTGGAATAGGCTCTCTCTGTCAAGCAATAGGTTTAGTACTTGCAAAACTTGCATTTAAAGAAGGTGATATAAATCCAATGATTGGTACTTTTTATAGACTTTTTACAGCTACAATAATATTATTACCAATTGCAATTTACATTAAAAGATATTCTAATCCAATTTCACTTTTTAAAGGCGATAAAAAATCTCAAATAAACATAATTTTAGGATCTTTTTTTGGACCATTTCTAGGCATTTCTTTAAGCTTTTTTGCTATTCAACATACTCAAGTTGGTATTGCAGCTATATTAATGGCTATGCAACCAATATTAATGTTACCACTATCTAAAATTATTTACAATGAAAAACTTAGTTTAATTTCTATTATTGGTGCATTAATCGCAGTATTAGGTGTTGTAATTATATTCATTAAATTTTAATTTACTTTACTGGTACTATTATTTCATAATATTCTTTAGGAGCATTTAGTGATTGTTTTAAAATCCAAGGATTCAATAGTTTTACATTTTTATAAGTAGTTCCTTGTTTTTTCGCCCAATCAGTTAAATTATCAACTTTTATAGACTTGAAATGAACTTGTATTGATTCCATATCTTTGAGGATTATCCATTATTTCTTTTATTATAGCTATTCTAAAAATATATCTTGAAGTTTCCTCATTCAAAAATAATTCAAAAAAATTATCAGTATCTTGAAAACTAACACTATTTCCTAAACCTGTATGTCCCATATTGTATCCTGCAGCAGCCAACATCCATGATTTATTATTTGCATTATAACCTTGCTTTAAATACTCCATAGCTGCTCTTGTACTTTTTTCTGGATTTCTTCTTTCATCAACATAATCATCAATTCTAAGCCCTAGTTTTTTACCAGTTTCAGACATAAATTGCCAAAGCCCGACTGCTTCTTTACCAGATCTAGTCATAAACAATGCGCTTTCAGCAACTGATAAATATTTCAAATCATTTGGTAAATTCTTTTCTCTTATAACTTTTTCAAAAATTGGGAAATATCGTCCTGCCCTTTTAAAATATATAATTATTTGACCAGGCTGTTGAAGCAATAGATAAAATTCTCTTTCAGCTCTTTCTCTGACTTCGTCATTTTCTAAGGGTATATTTTCTCCACAAAACGAGAGCTTTTCTGGCAAGTTAACTTGTGATAAATAAGTTAAGAAATTAACATCTTTACTAGCTATTTCATATTTAGGTATTGTTTGAGGAATTTCTTTTTTCTGAGCAAATAAGATACTTACAGAAAAAAACATAGCAATAAGTGTAGTAATATTTATCATTTTATTTCCTTTGATTAATATTATTATCAAAGAAAAAACTATGCCATTAGATTTAAAAATGAAATTAGAATTCTATTGGAAATCTAGAATTGAAAGGTTCTTATTACAAATTTCGATTTCATCTTTATCATTTGAAGCAATAATTACTATACCATTTTGGTTAATTATTTCCATAATTATGGCAGTTACAATTTGTTTGCCTAATTCGTCAAAATTTGTAAATGGTTCATCTAATAATAATATTTTTGGCTTATGAAGCAAAGCTATAATAAATTTAACCCTTTGCTTCATACCTGATGAAAAGCTACTAATAGGATCGAGGGTTCTTTTTTCCAAACCAAAATCTGTTACCATTCTATTAATAAATTGTAAATCTAATTCAATGCCTCTTATATCAGCTACAATTTGTACTATTTCATCAATGCTAAACTCTTCATACAAATTTAAATAAGGAGCAACAAATCCAAAAAATTCATTTATTACTTCATTATCGATTTTCATAGAATCAACAATCCATTCAATTTTGCCACTACTTTTACTTAAAACTCCAGCTAAAATTTTTAATAAAGTTGATTTGCCTGAACCGTTTTGTCCAGTGATTGAATAAATATTTCCACTTTTAAATGAATAATTAACATTTCTAAATACTGCTCTTTTCGAACTAAATATTTTGGAAATCCCTTTTATTTCAATTGATATTTCATTTACCATTTTAATTTTTTTGGATAATTATATTTTGTAAAAATAACTATATTTTCTAATACAAAAAAGGCTATCTCAATTAAATCGAGATAGCCTTAAACTTAAAAGTAAATAAAGATTAGAATTCATTAAAAAATTTAGTTCTATCATCAACAATCTTTTTTTCTGTTCTTGCATTACCCAACCAAGTATAAAACGCACTTCCTTTATTCATAGAAGATAATTTTTCAATAAATA
>JAPLFM010000028.1 GCA_026390675.1 Candidatus Kapaibacterium sp.
GGAGTAGATATGAAAAAATACTAGATGTCGTAATAGGCTCATTTTTGGCACTTACATCAAGATTAGATGTTGTTTTAAAACTTGACGTACCAGATAAGCAATTACTTTCTTCATTCAATAATATAATTTCAAAACCAAAATCCGCCAATTATTTATTTTCTAATTTAAATAAGCCATTATGGCTAAAGAATTTAAGTGATATTGGCGTTTTTGATCCTACTAATGCACCAGTTCAAAAAGATGAGAACTCATTTCCAGATTATTGGTACCAAATTAAGTTTTTATTAAATATTTCTGCAGAAGTAAGAAGAAATGTTGAATCAAATTTAATTACTATAGTAAAAAATATTTTAGACGCATATGTGCAAGAAAAACTCAAGTTACATCCATATGTAATTTCTGATTTGTCAGAAATTATTTTGAAAATTGAATCTATGAAATTTTCAAATGACGAATTTAATTTCTATGAAAAGGTATCAATGCAAATTCATCCTAATTATTGGGGATTAATTCACGAAAAATTAATAAAAGGATTGCCTAAAAAATTAATTGTTAAAGAAGATCGATTTAGCCTCTTGCTTTTATTAAAATATTTTTTAGGGGTTCGTTTTGTAAAAGTAAGTGATGAAAAAAATATCTTTGAAATAGATAGTCATGGATCTAAAAAAACATTCAATATTGACAAGTATTCTTTAAAAAATTTAATAAGTATTCATGGAAATGATATTGTGATATACCTTGGAAAAGAATTATTTGATATTGTAATAGATTCAATAAAGAAAATACATATTAATTCTCCATATTCAATTTCTAGTCTTTCAATTTCCTCAATAGAAGTTTCAAGTCAAAGTATATATGAAGAAAAAATAGAAGGTGTTTTAGTAAATTTTATAAGAGACTTTGGGTTTAATTTAGTTGAAAAGGAATTTACTGAACTCATAAATGAACTTGTATTTTCGGATGTTGAAATATTGAACAGATTAGGGATACACTTGATAAGAGTTAATTTTGATAATTATAAAGAAATTTGGTGGAAATATGTTTCAAGCTCAGATAATAGCAAAAAATTATGTATACACGAACCATATTTACTTTTAAAAGAACATGCAAATTCATTTAATGAGGTTGAGGTGAAAAGTATTATTAGTTGGATTGAAAAAATGAATTTTCATTCTGATAAAATTCACATAGCATACAATATAAGAAGATGGCTTACGGCATTTGATGACATTTCGATGCCTTGTAAATCATTTGTTCAGGATACTAAAGCTAAATACGAAAAAATCAACTCGGCGACTATGACTGAACATCCAGAGTTTGATAGTTATTTTTCTTTTGGTTTAGTAGAAGAACCCCCGATTTCATTTGAGGATTTTAATCAACTTGATATAACAAGTCAGATAACTTATATAAAAAATTTAAAATCTGATGATGGCTTTAATGATCATCAAGAATCAGTTGCGAAACTACTTCAAAGTGCAATAGAGGAAAATCCAAATAAATATTTACTTCAATTAAACGATTTTTCTAAAACAAATTCTTTATATCAATATCATATTATAAACGCATTCTTGAACCTATTAAAACAAAATAAATCTTCAGATTATTTAATAGTGATAAATTATATTGAATTTTTAATTAGTGAAAATAATTTTTCAAGCGAAAGAAATAAATTTGATTACTATTCTTGGCTTTTATCAATAATAATTGATTATATAAAACATACATTACAAAATGGCAGGAACTTTAACATTGGGAATTATGAACTTAATATTTTATTACAATTATTAATAAAATTAAATGAATTATGTAAAAATGAAAATACTATTCCGCAAAATGGATATATTAATCATTTGTTAAATAGCAATAAAGGTAAACTATATGATGCTCTAATTGAATCTGCTAAACTTAATTCACTATTATTCGAAAACTTCGATTATGGCAAATCACTACC
>JAPLFM010000072.1 GCA_026390675.1 Candidatus Kapaibacterium sp.
AATATCAAGTGCTAGCAAGTTCCCAATTGCTGTTCTGGTTGATTATAGCTTTGATTCTCTCAACTGTATAGGAAACAAATTTATAAATATTAGCAGAATAAAGATTAAATAACTTTAGATTATTTCTTATTATATCTCAATTGAGCTGGCAAGAATATATTATCCCAAAGGCTCATACTTATTCCAAAATAATAATTTGAAAAAGAAGTACTAAGTCCTAACTGCTCTACTAAAAAACCACCTTTCAGTTTTTCTAATCCAGAAGAACCACTTGCATATCCAATAATAAAATTAATGCTTTGTCTATCTGAAAGTCTAAGATTAATTCTATTTCCAATATTAAAAAAACTTGATGGAGTATAATTATATTCAAGAAAAGGTTCAGTTGTTAATTCATCAGCAACTAAAGTATAAAAATAACCTAATCTAATAGGTAAAATCCCTATACCCCATTCACTTCTACCCATAGCTAATATATTTATTAACGATGTGCCTACATAAAATTTATTATCAAAATATGGGATAGCTACAGATGTATTAATTAGTTTAAGTGTTGCGCCTTTAAAAAAGCCAGCACTAATTGTATCTTTTAGAGAACTTACTACTGAAAATTTAGAACCAGAACCTAAAAGACCAACTTGTAAGAATCCTATTTCCCAACCTGAATGTTGGTGATCTTTCCATTCTGTGTATGTTTCAGGAACTAAATTCAAAAAATCTAAGAAGGAAATCCCAATTCCTGCATAAGGTATTGAAGGTGATGTTGCTACTTTTTCTGATTTTGGATTAAGTGGATTCGAAGTGGGAGCAAAATCGTTACCTGCAATTTGAGGAGTAGTAGTACTATTTGAACCAACAGCATAACCAACATAAGCTCTTAAATTTAATCCAGCTATTGAACCTAAATCTAAAGAGACTGAAGCATTAACATATTGAGAAGGATAATAACCTACTCCAATTGCTGCAGTAACAGCTAAATAAGGGATATCATCTCGAAGAAAAAATCTTTTTCGCATATAAGGAGTGCCAAAAGCCATTAAAGCGTTTTCAAGTTTTGCATCTCCCGAAATCATTTCAAAAGCATTAATTCCCCAAGTCCAATTTGGATCGTCTCCAAAGACTCTCCATCTATGTTCTATAATTCCTAACCTGTATATTCCACCAGTTATTAAATGACTTTTAGCAGTATCACCTCTAAAGCTTTGATCAAAACTTCCTAAATCAGGATGAATTCCAAAAAGCCCAAAACCAAGTGCACTCTTTGAATCCCCACCTAAAATACCAACAGTTTCAAGTAACCCAATTCGAATAAAATCTGGATAGTATCTTTTTAAAACACTATCAAAAGTGCTAACTTCTCTATTGCTTTCAATTACCTTAGTAGATGGACTGATGACACCTCTATCTTTATTAGCAGCTGCATTTTTAACAAAATGAGTAAAAGTAGTGTCAGATTTTGAAATGGTATAGGTATCAACTTCCTCACGAGTTGTAACTAAAGCACAACTTTGAAAGGCTATAAATGAGGCTAAGATTAAAACTAAGTAGATTTTTTTCATAAAATATAACATATTATTAGCATAAGACTTTAGATATTACTGTAAAAATAACAAAGATTTATTAGAAATAATAATGTTTTTTAATAAAAACTTTAATAATCTAAAAAATATAGCCAAAAACAGCATCTAATATAAGAATAGTTGCTGCTGAAAGTGTAAACGCTCTTACTGTACTATTTCCAACTCCTTCAGCACCCCCAGTAGTATTAAAGCCAACGTACACACCTATTAATGCAGTAACACCACCAAAAATAAAAGATTTGTACAAACCCAAAATAACATCATAAGTTGAAAAATAACTTTGAACTGAACTAAAAAAGATTGTAAAAGTAAATCCAAATTTTAATGCTGTAAGAGTATAACCACCAACTAGTGCTACAATATTTGAAAATACAGCAAGCAAAGGCATCATAACTAATGCTGCAAAAAGTCTAGGCATTGCTAAAAATCTATTTTTATCTATTGCCATCATTTCAAGAGCGTCAATTTGTTCAGTTACATTCATTGTACCAATTTGAGCTGCCATTGATCCGCCAACTCTTCCAGCAATTACTAGTGCAGTTAGTACTGGTGTTAATTCTGTAAAAACAACAGTTGCAATTGAAGAACCGAGAAATGGTGTAGCTATACCAATTAAATTAAATTTTTCAAATAGATTGGTTGCTTGCAATGCAGCTATAGCTCCTGTGAATGCACCAATTAGGACTACAAGAGGTAATGAATCGGAACCTACAATCGACATTTGTTCAATTATTAACTTTCTGTCTTTAAAAATTCTTGGAAGATAAACTAAAACATTAAAACATAGAATAGTAATATCACCAAAGACTTTTATAAAACTTATTATTTTTCTACCTAGTAAACTTATCATAATAAATGGGATTGTTATTGTTTAATTATTTTTTAATATTTAATTTAACTATTCTTACTTTATAAATAAAACTAAATTTATTTAAAGTTAGTCACTATTTATCAATTTAATTTTTGGCACTTCGCTTATATATTGATGAAAAAATAACAATTGCACCATTTCATCAATTGCATTTTTAAAATCATCATTCCATTGCCATATTAATTCGCATGATTTTTCTTCACCATAAGAATCTATTAACTTAATATCTTCGAATTCTTTTAAGCTAGGATCTGCCAAATCTTGAATAATTGATTTGCAATTTTCGATTGGGTCATCGCCATAAGTACACCAAACAGCCAGAGGTAAAGGAAAGTTATAAGTATCATACCAATCCTCAGAGATGTCAAATTTAATAGGAGCTTCAGTTTCGTTTCCCCAAATAATTGAAACATCTGAATTAGCAAATAACAAGGAATTTTCAAGTTTTTGACTTTCTAATTTGAGATTGATATCGTATCTTTCGGCAAGCAAAATTCTACCTACTATCATCATAAAATCATCTGCCGAATTTGAATTAAGTCTTTGAATATTCTTTATCCCAGACTTCATTAATATGCTTGCATATCCAGTAAACCCAATAGATGCAATACAAGGTCCGTCTATTATTCTATAATCTGCAATTTTAACACCACTTCCATATCCAAGTGGAGTTAACAGAGCTATATCTAATCTTCGAGCTTTGAAAAGCTTTAGAATTTCTTGCTCTGGAAGTATAATTATTTCTAGATTATATTTTTCTTTTATTAAATCTGAGTTAATATATAATTTGCTAAAAATAGCATTATCTGGAATACCAATTCTAATTTTCATTTTTCTGAAACGTTTTTATGTTTAATGTGTTATTAATAATATTAAAGCTGCTGAAATTAAGATAAATGATTTAGGTTTCTCCAAGTATTAACTGCTTCAAAAAGTGCTATACCTGTTGCAACCGCTACATTGAGTGAATGTTTAACTCCATACATTGGAATTTGAATAGATAAATCACATTCATTTAATATAAAATCGTCAACTCCTGAAATTTCATTGCCCAAGACGATAGAAAGTGGAAAGTCGCTTAAAGAAAGTTTGTTATAATTAATGCTATTGTTAGTTAGTTCTAAAGCAGCTATTTTTTTTCCTTTTGCTTTTTGTTCTTTGATTGCATCTAAAATATTTTCTTTATATTGCCAAGGAACAGATGAAGTTGCACCTAAAGCAGTTTTATCTATTTCTTTTCTAGGTGGAAATGGAGTAAAACCACACAAAATTAATTCTTCAGCAAGTGCAGAATCGGCAGTTCGGAAAATAGAACCTACATTATATAAGCTTCTAATGTTATGAAGAATTAAACTAATTGGATGCCTATTTGCATTTATTGCGTCTTGGTTAGTTAGTCTTTGATTTAATAATTCCTGATAAAGATATTTTTTCATTAAACTAAAAATTGATTATAAAAGTCTAGAAATTGTTATATTGCTTTTTGCAATTTATGATATTAAATTTAACTATTCAAATATGAATAAGGATATAACTATGAAAAACTTGAAATTCATAGTATTTACTATATTAACATTAATTAGCTCAATAAATATTTATTCTCTGGATACTAGAGGCAAAGATTTTTGGTTTAATTTTATGCCAAACTTACATGGAGGTGCAAAAAATAATTTTTCTGAAAGAACCGATTCTTTATTAATTTTTATGGCTGCAGAAGTTGTTACAAATTGTACAATTGAATATACTAATGCTTCAGGTTTAAAATATAGTTCCAAAATTACAATTACTAATCCCAAACAAGTTTACACTTTTAAAGTTTATTGGAAAAATTTCGAATTAATTGGTTTTAACAATTTAGATGATATTTCTAATTTAAATCAATGCGAAGAAGTTGCAAAACAAAGTTTTCACATTGTCGCAGATAATAATATTTCAGTTATTGCACATAGTAAAGCTAAGTTTACAAATGATGCTTTTTTAGTTTTCCCAACACCTTCTCTCGGTAAAGAATATTACATATTAAGTTATAATAGCGATGGAGATACCGGTTTTAATGGTATTTCTGAAATATCTACTCCTTCTCAGTTTTCTATTACAGCAGTAGAGGATAATACTTCTATTGAAATCTTTCCTAAAGTTGCAACTGTAAAATATGGTAACTCAAAACAGACATTAAATTTGAATAAGGGTGAAAGTTATTTAGTTCAGGCTCGAATAACAGTCAAAAACCTAAATGAAGATTTAACTGGCTCTTATATAAAATCAGACAAACCAATTGCAGTATTTGGAGGTCATCAAAGGGCAACTCTACCTTATAATGCAGGTGGAGTTTCTCGAGACATTCTTGTTGAACAAATGGTGCCCATTAATTTTTGGGGTAGAAACGCATATATAGTACCTTTTCAACCAATAAAGTTAATTACTTCTTTTGGAACAGATCTTTTTAGAATTATTGCTGCTTTTGATAGTACGGAAGTCTATTTGAATGGAGATTTAGTTACTATGCTCAATGCAGGTGAATATTTTGAAGGAGTTTTAGATCAAATATATCAAGTTGAATCTTCAGGGCCAATATTAGTTGCAGAGTATAAGAAATCAAGTGATGATGGGTTGGGAGGGAATAATACTTTTAATTATGGGGATCCATTTATGGTATTGGTTCCACCAAAAGAACAATTCAGTAGAATTTATCGATGTGTAAATGCTCAAGTTTATGATATTGCTAATAATGGAGGTGTTGAAGCATCATTTAGAGAGCAATATGTTACTTTGGTTGCTCCTGACTTGGCTTTATCAAGTGTAAAAATTGATGGGGTACCTGTTCAATTAAACCAATTCCAAAAAATTTATAAATCGGGATATTCTGTAGTAACAGCAAAAGTTAAAGATGGAACTCACGATATAACTTGCGATGAAGAAGTTGGTATTTTTATTTATGGATATGGGCCAGCTAACTCCTATGGATACATTGGGGGAATGTCATCTAAGAATATAGACTTTAACCCTCCAGTTGCAGAAGTTAAACAAGACTGTGATGGATTTTCAATTTTTAGTTTGGATACAAATATTTACGACTCTGGAATTGATTCAATTCTAACTCCTAGTAATCTGAATAATAATATTGTTTTTAATATACCTACACACTCAGACACAGTAAACTTTAGATTTACAGCAAAAGTAATTGATAAATATCAAGACGCAAAAATGACTGTAATAATTAAAGATTCAATAGGTTATAGCAAAAAAATCACTAGAAATATTAAAGGTTTTACAGTAGGAATTAAAAATTTAACAGATACATTACACATTTTAGATTCTCTTTCTTCAAAAGCTATAAAATGTTATGATATTGAATTGTTTAATTATGGCAAATATACTCAAACTTTTGATTTAAAATTTGCAATAGGTAATACAAAAATGACTTTATCAGACAATGGTAAAATAACTATTGACCCCGGAAAAAGTAAAATAGTTCAAGTTTGTTATAATTCATTAAAAAATCCAAATGTAATAGATTCTCTTTTAGTTGTAGATTCTTGTGCTTCAAGAATGTTAGCTACATTTAATTTAATCAGTGTTAGTGATACCTCTACTCCTTCTATTTTAATATTTAATGATCCTTGTTCAAATTCATATAAAGTTAATTTTGTAGATTCAACA
>JAPLFM010000096.1 GCA_026390675.1 Candidatus Kapaibacterium sp.
TCTTTACTATCAACCAGATGATTTGGAGGAATTAGATAAGCGAATATTACTTTTAAAATCTACTGATTTTGGTGAGTCATGGGATGCGATTTTTCAAATTGATCGTACTAATTGTATATTATATGAAAACAATAATTATTTTATCATTCAGCCATCAATGTTATCCATATATAGTAGATATAATTTTAATATTAAATACTTAGAATTAGATTCAATTAAATATAAAACTTTTAATAATTTATCAAAAGACACTTTAGGGTATTATCATTCAATAAAAAGGAATGATTGTTTAGAGTCTTTTGTTAAAATTGGTTCTGATACAATTATAGCAGTTGGCAATAATAAAATGATAGCAAAATCATGTAATAATGGTGTAAATTGGGAAATTGTTAATTTAGTTGATATTGTTAAACCCAGGATTTATAATCAAACAGAATCCTTATTTTTTCGATCTGAAAAAGAAATATATGGATTTAATGAAAATGAAACATATACCAGCTTAGATGGTGGAATAATATGGAAGCCAAGAAGATACTATGAAGATTATAATTATTATTATGTTTATGCTAGATATTTTGATAAGAATGGCAATGGAGTAATTAGAGAAATTGCAAGGTCAGAAACTGATTCAAATATAATTTTAATTCAAAATTATGGAAGCGATTCTAGAAAATATTATAAAGATAATTTATTTAATTATGGTAATAAAAGTCCTTCTAGAATTATAAACATGAATTCTATTGAACTTGGTGACTTTCATTTTAATGTGATAATGTACGACTCAATTCTTAACTTGAGCGAAGGATTACAAAGATTTCACATTTTTATCAGGTATAACAAAGATTTCAAAGTAGATACTATTAGTAAAATTAATTTACGTAATATTCAAGGAATTGCTGTAAATAAAGATATAGTATATATTTTAGGAGTAAACACTCTAAGTAATTACCTAACAGATAGTGTTTTCTCGACACGAAACCAATATAAATCATTTATTTATAAATCTAAAGATAAGGGTGTAAGCTGGGATAGTATTCAGATACCTTCTGATTTGTTTGTGAATAAGTATGTCAATAATTATTATATTGGAGATAATACAGCAGGAGTAAACCCCTTTATTTACAAAGATAAGATATTAATTCTAAATAGAAATAAAATTTTAACTCTAGATATAAATACTAATAAAGTGGATTCTATAAAAACAAATAATTTTATTAGTAATAACAAACTATTCTCTTATGATGGTATTATTTTTGGTATTTCTGATTATAATACTATTTATTATTCTTATGACATAAATAATTTTTATAATTGTGATACTATAAATATTGCTGAATTTTTAGGAAATTGGCAGAATAGTAGTGAAAAAATTTTAAATAGTTTTTCAATAAATGATTCGCTTGCTTTTTTAAGTTTGGGCGAGCATTTTAATGTAAAGAATAGTTCTAGTGGAATTTATAAAGTTAATTTGCTTAAAATATATAGAAATGACAATCAATCTACCACTAAAGTCGAATCTCAAACCGAAGACCAAACTTACTTTTACTCATATCCACCTTACCCTATACCAGCAATGAATGAAATAAAATCACTCATTTATTGGGATATGAGTTATAATATAGATGATTCTGATATTGGGGTTTTTGATATTTATGGAAATAAAATAGCAAATAGAGATAAGATTACTATAAATAAACTAAATGGATATTCTGGTTATCTTACTTGGGATTGTTCTGGAGTTAGCACTGGCGTTTATATGATACAAATCAAACATGGAACTAATACTCATAATATTAGGGCAATGGTGGTTAAGTAATTATGAATTATGAATTATGAGTTACGAATTATGAATTATGAATTATGAATTATAAATTATAAATTATGCAAACTAATTATTTTGGATATTTTTTAATGTATGAAGATACTTTTTTATCACCTAATTCTAAAGAGTTTGTCCAAAATTCATGTGCTTTGATTTTATTTCCAGATTTGTAGTATGTTAGACCCAACTCTCTCATTGCAATATGGTTCTTAGGTTTTTGTTGTAAAAGCTTGGAGTAAATATCAATTGCCAAATCATATTTTTCATTTAAGTTATATATTTCACCTAAACCAAACATAGCCAAATCAGTAAATTCATTTAATTTCAATGCCTTATTGTAGTCTATGATTGCTTTATCAAAATAATTAAGAATTTGATATGCCATCCCTCTATATGCGTAGGCAAGATAATAATTTGAATCTAAAACAATAGCACTATCCAAATATTTGAATGATTTATCATAATATTTCGCCTCAATGATTTTCATTGCATCTTCAGATAATTCGTAAGCTTTTGGGCTGCTTTTTTTTAAAGATTGATTAATATTATAAATAATATATTCATTTTCATATTTATCATATCCTGACTTAGGTTTGATTTTATAAGCCTTTTTAAAATCTTTATAGGCATTTAAATATTCATTAAGCTCAGTAAATACTCTTCCTCTTAAGATATAAAGCTCGCCATTTGATGGATTTAACTTTATTGCTTGATTAAAATCAGTTAAAGCCAATTTGTTATCTTTGAGCATGCCAGCATAAATTATACCTCTAGCTTGATAGACTTCAAAACTATTCTTATCAATTTTTAAAGCCATTTTCAAATCTTTAATAGCATCTTCATATTTGCCACTGTTCGCTTTTAAATTAGCATTATTTATCAATTCATATACTTTTTCTTGTTGTGAAAACAAAAAGTTTGAAAGCAAAACAATAATAATAAAATATTTTTTCATAAATTTATTTTAAAAAATTAATTACTCAATGATACCGCCGCCCAAACAAACATTACCTTTGTAGAAAATGCCAAATTGACCAGGAGCTACCCCTTGGTCATTATCATTTAAATGTACTGCAACTCTATTATTTCCAATAAGTTCAGCTTTACAAAGGTAAGTGATAGGACCATGACGAAGTTTGACTTCCAATTTATCATCATTCAAATTATCTGGAATTCCACCAATCCAATTTAAATTGCATAATGTAAAATCTTTTCTTCTTTTTTCTTCAACGGTGTTTTTATTTGAAACATAAATAATGTTTTGATTCAAATCCTTTTCGACAACATACCAAGGACCACCCGAAAGCCCAAGTCCTTGCCTTTGACCTATTGTATGAAACCAATATCCATTATGCTTGCCAAGTACTTTTTGGGTGTCCAAATCAATTATATTACCTTTTTGTTCGCCAAGATGAAATTTAATAAAATCTGCAAACTTAATTTTACCTAAAAAGCATACTCCTTGAGAATCTGGTCTGTCTCTATTTGGCAATTCAAATTCATCAGCTAATGCTCTAACTTCTTTTTTATTAAATTCGCCAAGTGGAAATAGAATTTTGCTGAGTTGATCTTGAACCAAATAAGTAAGAAAATAAGTTTGGTCTTTGATTGGGTCTGGAGCTTTTATTAATCTATATTTCCCTTCAATTTCTTCTACTTTTGCATAATGACCAGAAGCTATTTTATCAAAACTTGAATCAATTTTTTTGAAAAATTCACCAAATTTAATAGATTTATTACACATTATATCAGGAGATGGAGTTCTACCAGCTTTTAATTCAGATATAGTATATTCAACTACTGTTTTCAAATATTCAGCTTGCATATTTATTGAAATGAGTTCCACCCCAATCTGTTTACAAACAGCATTTGCATATTCTAAGTCTTCTTCCCAAGGACAGCTCCCTAAGAAAGATAATTCATCTTCAAGCCATATCTTTAAGTAAAAAGCAGTTACATCGTGGCCAGCTCTAACAAGTAAATTAAGAGCAACAGAGCTATCAACTCCACCGGAAAGTAAAACTGCAATTTTCATTTTATATTTAATTATTTAAAATGGTATTGACTATATTATCAGCTCAATATTTTAGATGTTTGAACCCAAATTATTAAACAAATTTGACTTAATGTGGTTATATATTTTGAAAAAAATATTTTTAGTAAAATAAGGCATATTACTTGCTATGATTAATTGAAATGATAGTATGTAATTAACTTTTAAAATATAATGAAAAAATTGTTTTCCAAATCTGGTCTTTTTAATATAGTGATTTTAGCTATGCTTGCTATAGTAGTGATAATGTCTTATGCATTTATTACAAGAGTATTTGTTCAACCACCTGTTGATTCTGAAATTAGTAATGAACTTTCAAAAACAACAAAACAAGAAGTTATACAAATTAATATATATAATGCTTGTGGCAAAACAGGACTGGCTTCAAAAGCTCAAAAAGTAATGCGTGCACTGGGATTTGACGTAGTTGAAACTAGTAATTCAAATACTCAATTAGATCAAACTATAATTATTGATAGAGTAGGTGATAGAATCTCTGCATTGAAAGTTGCTTACGCTTTAGGGGTTGCCGATTCTTTAGTAAAAACTGAATTGGATTCATCACTTTACCTTAGAACTACAGTTTTACTTGGTAAAGATTATAACAAATTAAAACTTTTCAACTAATTATACCTATTTAATAGCAGAAAAATGTTAACTTTGCACAAAGTGTAATCATAAAATTAATATTTGAGGTATTATTTGCCTTTATTCTCTGAACTCAACGAAACCCAAAAACTAACTGTTCTTTGTGCTCAACTCGCTGAGGATAAGCTCGCTGAAAATGTTTCTATACTAGATTTGTCTAAAATAGAATCTTCTCCTGCAGATTATTTCATTATTGCTAGTTGCGAATCTGAAAATCAAATTCTTGCAATTACTGATTTAATTCTTGCAAATTGTGTCAATTATAGACTTGTAAAACCTAAAGTTGAAGGTTTGGAATCGCCTGAATGGGTACTTTTAGACTTTTTTGATCTTGTAGTTCATATTTTGTTAAAAGATAACCGGAATTTCTACAAAATTGAAAAAATTTGGGGTGATGCTGATTTTTACAAAGTTAATGATGATGGCGATTTGCTTTTATCAACTTTTGAAGAAGCAATGTCTATTTACGAATAAAATTTAAGATGATAATGAATGTTTAAAATGTAGAGCTGTCGAAATTGTCAGCTCTATAATTATTTAAAAGAATCTTTCAGAATAAATTTATAAAAATAAAATTTGATAATTTACTAAAAATTAAAGATGACTAAAGAATCTTATGCTAAAGATATATTTATCTCAGCACTTAATAAATTGAATATTAATGCTACTGATAGATTGAAATTTGAAACTCCTAAAAATCCAGACCATGGCGATTTTTCTTCTAATATTGCTATGCAATTGGCAAAAGAGTTACAAGATAATCCTAGAAATATTGCAAATAAAATAATTGAAAATATCGAATACGATAAATCAATTGTTACTAATTTGGAAATAGCTGGTGCTGGATTTATTAATATTAAATTCTCAAATAACTTTTATTTCGATGCTTTGAAGGCGATTGTTTCTCAAAATGAAAATTATGGAAAACAAGAAATTGGCAAAGGTAAAAGTGTTAATGTAGAATATGTTAGTGCCAACCCAACTGGTTTACTTCATCTTGGGCACGGTAGAAATGCTGCTATTGGCGATACTGTAGCTAATCTTTATGAATGGCTAGGCTATGCTGTTACTCGTGAGTATTATTTCAATAATGCTGGCAATCAAATGAATACTCTTGCGAAATCTATATTTGCAAGGTATATGCAAGTATTGGGTAAAACTGATTTCCCATTTCCAGAAGATGGTTACCATGGTGATTACATTAGATTAATTGCAGAAGAAATTTTTGCAAAAGAAGGCAAAAAATATTTTACTGGAAGTGCAAGTGACTTAGAAATATTGAAGAAGTATGGTGAAGTTTGGAATTTTGATAAAATCAAAAAAACTCTTAAAAGAATGAATATTCATCAAGATGTTTTTTACAATGAAGATACGCTTTATACTGAAGGTAAAATTGATGCTGTAATTGCTGAATTTAAAGAAAAAGGTTTGGCTTACGAATTAGATGGTGCATTATGGTTGAAGCTTTCAGAATTGGGACAAGAAAAAGATAAAGTAATTGTAAAATCTACTGGTGAGCCTACTTACAGGCTTCCAGACATTGCATATCACAAAGAAAAGATTTTAAGAAATTACGATATAATTATTGATATTTTTGGTGCTGACCATATAGCAACTGTAACTGATGTATTTGCAGGAGTGAAGGCTCTTGGATTGGATGCAAGCAAATTAAAAGTACTTATATACCAATTTGTTACGCTTACAGAAAATGGTGAACAAGTTAAAATGTCAAAAAGAACTGGTAAAAGCTATACTCTTGATGAACTTTTGACTGAAGTGGGAGAAGATGTTGTAAGGTTTTTCTTTATAATGCGTGGTATTTCTACTCACTTAGAGTTTGATTTGGCAATAGCTAAAGAGCAAAGTGATAAAAATCCTGTTTTTTATTTGCAATACGCTCACGCTAGAATTTGTTCAGTTATAGATAATGCAATTGAAAAAGGAATTGTAATTAACAACAATGCTGATTTGACTTTATTAAGTACCAATGCTGAATTGAATCTTATTAAAGAATTGATGAGATTTCCTGATATTATAAAAATAGCTGCTGATAAATACGAACCACATTTGATAGCTGATTATTTGCGAGATGTAGCTACAGCTTTTCATGTGTTTTATCACGAATGTAGAATAATTGGTATTGAAAATGATTTGATGCAATCTAGATTTGCGTTAGTTAAATCAGTTAGAACAGTTATTAAAAATGGATTAACTATATTAGGCATATCAGCCCCTGAGCGAATGTTTAATTAAAAAAATAGGGGATAGGTGCAAGAGTGGTTGAATTGGCACGCCTGGAAAGCGTGTGTGCCTGAAAAGGTACCGAGGGTTCGAATCCCTCCCTCTCCGCAAATTTTATTTAAAACTTTTCAATGCCAAAACTCTCTGACTAGCATAAACTGAAATGAACAGCTCAGGCGTTTTGTAGAAGTTGGTTACTTCCTCCCCTTGGGGTAGGAACGAGGTGGGGTTCTTAAAAAAATGCTGATTTGACACAATAAGTTATTATATTGCAATAATGAAATATGTAACAACTTCAAAAGAAATGTGGAAACACTTAAAGCATTATGTTAAAGAAAATAGGCATAATTTAACAATGGCAGAAAAGATTGTTTAGACATTTTTGAAAAAAGGCA
>JAPLFM010000222.1:0-10939 GCA_026390675.1 Candidatus Kapaibacterium sp.
TTATATATCTTCAAATTATGAAATGAGGTGATATAAATTTAAGATAATTTTTTAATAATAGATTTTGCTAACATTTCATTTATTTCTCAATGTCTTGGAATTGGCTGACAAGCTCACGTATTAATATTTTGATACCAATCGTGCTTCCCACCATCTCTAATCAGTAAACAATTCATCTCATTAAGTTTTTTTAATAAATCAACTCTTTTCATGCTAATTCTAACTCAAGAGTTTTTTTATACCGGGAATATTTTCTTCAATTAAATCTTTATAAATATCTTTTAAATTATTTGAAAGTTGGTCCAAGGTCTCACATTGGGTTAGATATTCAGAATAATCATTTATATAGCCAAGATAAAAATCTCCATCTTTCCAATATGTTATTTTAAATTTGTTCATTTCGATTCCTTGAATAATCGTTTTATATACGATATTTTTGTACTTTTATTTTAGAAAAAAATCTTGTTTAATTCTTAACATATTATTCCTCACCCTTAACATACCCTTCATAATAATATGATTGTTCAATGCTTTTAAATATAATACCTGTATTGTTTATATCATCAGTTAAATTAGCTAGAAGTAAAGTGCGTAATTCCAAATCGTTAATTGGACTGAGTTCCATTGATTGCAAATAAAGTTCTTTATTACAAATTGCCAGTTTACTACTTTTTTAATAAAAGAAACTCAACTAGATAAATATTATTTTTATTTCCACATATTAATAATATTCTAATGAAATCGTCATAGCTTTTAATAAATTAATATTATATAAAATTAAAGAGAATTAAATGTCTAATCATCATCAAGTTATAATTATTGGGTCAGGACCAGCTGGGTTTACTGCGGCACTTTATTCAAGCAGAGCAAATTTAGATGTTGTTGTTTTTGAAGGACAACAACCCGGAGGTCAGCTTACTATTACCACTGAAGTTGAGAATTATCCTGGTTTTGAACATGGAATACAAGGTCCTGAAATGATGGAAGTATTTAGAAAGCAAGCTCAAAGATTTGGAGCCAAATCAATTTATGAAACTATTTCAAAAGTTAATTTTTCAAATCGTCCATTTAAAGTATGGAGCGAAAAAGGAGAATACACTGCTGATAGTGTTATCATCTCTACAGGTGCAACTGCAAAATTACTTGGAACTAAAGGCGAAGATACATATTGGGGAGGAGGCATTTCTGCCTGTGCTACTTGTGATGGATTCTTCTTTAGAGGAGAAAAAATATTTGTAGTTGGAGGTGGAGATACTGCAATGGAAGAAGCAAACTTTTTAGCAAGGTTTGGTGAATCAGTAACTGTAGTTCATAGAAGAAGTGAATTTAGAGCTTCAAAGATTATGGTAGATAGAGCTAAAGCTAATCCAAAAATCAATTTTATTTTGGATAGTGAAATTGAAGAATATTTAGGAGAAAAAAGCACAACTGGAATGAACAAATTAACTTCTGTTAGATTGAAAAATCTTATTACAGGTGAAACTTCTGTTCATGCAGCTGGAGGAGTTTTTGTAGCGATTGGTCATAAACCTAATACTGAAATATTCAATGGAATTATTGATATGAATGAAGTTGGGTATATAAATACAATTGGCAAATCAACTTATACCAATGTTGCTGGTGTTTTTGCTTGTGGAGATGCTCAAGATAGTGTTTATAGGCAAGCAATAACTGCTGCCGGAAGTGGTTGCTCTGCTGCTATTGATGCTGAAAGATGGCTCGAAGAACAAGTTGGACATTAATTTTCATTAGTTTTTTTAAGTAGGGGTTGAAATTATTTCAGCCCCTATTTTTTAATCAATTGATATCTTCTAATACAACTACTGCTGCAGCATTTGTATCAGTATGAGTAAGTGAAATATGAGATTTTAAATGACCGTATCTTTCTAACATTTCATCGTGTAGTTCTAAAATTGGTTTTCCAAATTCAATATTTTTAATTGCTATATTTTTAAATTTGAAACCTTGAGTTACTCCAGTTCCAATAGCTTTACTAAAAGCTTCTTTGGTAGCAAATCTTGCAGCATAATGAACATATTTTTTCACACCAAATTGATCTGAATATGCTTGTTCATTTTCTGTAAATATTTTGTTTAAAAAGCGAGTTCCGTACTTATCGATTGATTCTTTTATACGGTTTACTTCAATCAAATCTATACCAATTCCAATTATCATATTTATATTATTTTAGGCAGTTTATGTGAATTTATATTATATTAAGTCTAAAGCTAAGCCCAACAATTGCAAGTAAAACTGATGTAAATGTTAAAAGAATTAAATGAATTGCATATTGATTTAAGTTTGCTTCTGAAGCCTTTTTAACAACGAAAATTCTATTGAAAACATAAGTTAAAATAGTAATCAAAAGTAACATTAGTTTTAGCTGTATATAATAACTATGTGCATTATCAGTAGCAAACCATTGAGATATAGGAGCATACTTCATTGCCATTCTAAATCCTGTAAGAAACTGCAATGTAAGAGCAATCATTTGCAATATCTTGAAATTATTTTCAAAATCAACTAATAACTGTGGGTTTCTTTGTTTCATTGCTTTAGGTAAAACTCCTAAAGTAGTAATTAGCAGAGAGCCTATCCATGTAGCAGCACTTAAAACGTGAAGTATTATTAAAACTTTTAATTCCATTTTTGACCTTATTTTGTTATTGAATCCAATAACTCAGCTAATTTTTTAGCAGAGTTTTTTCTTTCGTATTTGATAATTTCATTTTTGAGTGGCGAGTAATCCGAAGAATTATTTTTCCATTGCAGAAAATAATTTTCAAAAATACTTGCGATTTTATCTATTTCTGATTGATGAGCAATTTCACCTGCATTTGTTTCTTTGATTAATTTGGCTATAGCAGAATTTTGAGGTGCTATTGCAATTAATGGCTTATAACACCCAATATATTCATAAACTTTGCCTGGTACTATCTCTTCACTTTCTTTTGATTCATCAACTATTAATAGAAGTGTATCAGAAAGTAATAGATATTCAATGCTTTTTTGATGTGGAACATAGCCAATTACTTCAATTGATGATCTGAAAGTAGTTTTATTAATCATTTCTTCAATTTCATCACCAAAGCGACCTACAAACCTTAAATGAAAATCATTTGGACTAATTTTATTATTTGATATTAATTGTTCAATTGCTTGAAATAGACTACTTGGATTTCGCCTTCCATAAAGTGAGCCTGTATAAGTCAGAGTAAATTTTTCATTTCGCTTATGCTCTACTTTAGGAAAGTCATTGGAATCAAAACCATTTGGAACGTGAATAAATTTGTTTTTATCCAAGCTTGGATATTTTGCAAGAGCATCTTTAATGATGCCCTCCCAAGCACACTCAACATAGTCAGCTTCATTGAAGGTAGTAAATTCCATATTTCTATCAATTTTAGCTGGGAGAAACCACCTTTTGGGAGAAGAAATAAATCCAGTCCAAGGATCTCGAAAGCCAGCTACCCAAGGTAGATTGTGTTTCCTTTTAGCTCTACGAGCTATAATTGAGCAAGTATATGGAGGTGAAGAACTGTAAACTGCTTTTATATCATATTTTTTGATAATTTCATCTACAGCTTTATTTGCAGTGAAAATCCATCCTATTCTTGCATCTGGTATAAATAATGTAGCACGAATAGACTCAGCTATTTTTTCTTTCCAGTTAGATTTTTGATTTTCTTTTTTGATTACATTTACATCAATTGCATCACCTTTTTTCTTACCTGTAAGCAATCTATAAATATCATAAGGTTCAAATATCTTAGTACGTTCCACTATAATATCGTTTGGAATTTGTTCCAACAATGATTCATCAATTGCTGGGAACTGACCATTGGAAACAGTTAATACTATTGGATTCCAGCCAAATTCTTTCAAATATTTTACATGTTTTAAAACTCTTTGCACACCCGGACCACCAGATGGAGGGAAATAATATGCAATTATTAGTACATTTTTCATAGTTTCTTTTTATAAATCATTTGATTGACGAAAGTAATTTAATAAATTGCTGAATGGATTTATGTTTTGAGAAGTAAAAAAAGTGAATTTGTATGCTTTTTGATTGTAAAATTTCTGAATTAATAAATAAAATAAAACAAAATTTATTTTAAATTTATTGTACTTATTCCTTTTAGTTTTATTAATTTTATATCAAATTGCAAATTTTTCTTGAATCTTTGTAACTATGTGTAATACATAGAGTTACTGAATTTTAAAGATTGTCCACCTAATGGGTGGACAATCTTTTTTTTATGAATATTATATTGCTATTTTTTCACAATTCTTTTCAATTCTGAAGTTAGCTCTATGGTAAATTCAGATTTTAACTTGTTTTCTAAATCATTTTTAAATTCATTATTATTATTATCATTAATTTGACTATATTTGAATTCACTAACTCCAATTGGAGAATTAATTTTTTTAATAGCAAATTCGACTTCAAAATCATCTTTGTTTTTGCATAATAGAATCCCAATAGTTGGTTTATCAAAATCATCTTTTAGAGTTTCGTCAATTGCATTAATATAAAAATTTAATTTTCCAATGTATTCGGGCATAAATTCAGTCATTTTGAGCTCAATTACAAAATAACATTTAAGTTTTACGTGATAAAATAACAAATCGGTATAGTATCCTTTTTCTCCAACTTTTATTTCATATTGTTTGCCAAGATATGCAAATCCCTTTCCTAATTCCAAAAGAAATTGGGTAATGTGTTCAATTAGCTTGTTCTCTAAGTCTCTTTCTTTTGCATCATAAGTCATAGATAAAAATTCAAAGTTATATGGGTCTTTTAGCAGTTGATTAGCCAAGTCACTTTCAATTTTTGGCAAAGTAAGTTCAAAATTATTTATTGCTTTGCCTTGCCTTTTGTGGAGTTTTGTTTCTATATGGTATTCCAATACAGAGCGACTCCAGTTATTTTGAATTGTTTGAATTAAATAAAACAAAATCTCACTTTTATCTTTGACTTTGTCAATTAATAGAGTATTATGTTTCCAAGGGATTTGGCAACAGAGATTGAGATAATAGTCAGCACTTGAATTATATTCTTGGTTATTTTCATTTTGAATGAGAGATTGTCCACCTAGTGGGTGGACAATCTTTTTATCGTTGCTATCTATTTGAAAATAATAGAGATAGAAGTTTTTTATTGTGTATAGATTTGTGCGTGAAAATCCACTCATTTGAGGGAATTCTTTTTTCAAATCCCTGCTTAGTTTGTCTATAATTTTACTTCCATAAATTGCACTTTCTAATTTTTCATTAATTTGCTTGCCTAAGTCCCAATAAAGTAAAACCAACTCTCGATTAACTGTCAAACTTGCTTTTATTTGACTTTGTTTGATATGAGATTTTAACTCAAAGAGCCAATGATAATAATCGTTATTTACATTTTCGATATTATTATCATTTTGAATATCTAAGTCTAATATTTTAGATTTTTCTAATTTTTTATTTGTTTTAGTTTTCATTTCTTTCCACCTTTCACAAATATATTAATACTTACACCTTGCATAATATCAAAAACATTTTCATATTTTCCACCAGATGGAGGGAAATAATATGCTATTATCAGTACACTTTTCATAATTTCTTTTTAATAAATCATTTAATTGACGAAAGTAATTTAATAAATTGCTGAATGGATTTATGTTTTAAAATCATTTTTAAAACCACTTCAAAATCAAAACTAAATAAAAATTTTTAAACATAAAAAATTTTATTTAGTTTTTTTCGTTACAACACAATTATACAATTCAATCTTATTAATAATTTTTTTTCGGAGTAAAAATGACTGACATTAGAGAGCTCAATGAAAGGATACAACACGAGAGTGCTTTTGTTGATATGCTAATGATGGAAATTGGTAAAGTAATAGTAGGTCAAAAAACAATGCTTGAGCGTTTGCTTATAGGATTACTTTCCAATGGACATATACTACTTGAAGGTGTGCCTGGACTAGCAAAAACTTTAGCTATTACTTCACTTGCATCGGCAATAGATGCAAAATTTAGTAGAATACAATTCACCCCTGATTTATTGCCAGCAGATTTGATTGGTACAATGATTTATAATCAACAATCTTCTAGCTTCAATGTAAGAAAAGGACCAATTTTTGCAAATTTTATACTTGCTGATGAGATAAATCGTGCTCCAGCTAAAGTACAAAGTGCTTTACTTGAAGCAATGCAAGAAAGACAGGTTACAATTGGTGATACAACATATAAATTAGAAGAACCTTTTTTAGTATTGGCTACACAAAATCCTATTGAGCAAGAAGGAACTTATCCTTTGCCAGAGGCTCAGGTAGATAGGTTTATGCTAAAACTTGTTATTACTTACCCAAGTCAAGCAGAAGAAAGAGAGATATTAAGATCTAATCTTGGTCAAATATTGCCAACAATAGGTCATATCTTAAACCCAGCTCAGATAATTAAAGCTCGTAATATAGTTAAAGAAGTTTATATGGATGAAAAGATTGAGCAATATATATTAGATATAGTCTTTGCCACTCGATTCCCAGATGATTACAAACTTGACAAACTTAAAGATTTAATTTCTTTTGGTGGCTCTCCTCGTGCTACTATTAGTTTGGCAAAAGCTGCAAAAGCTTATGCATTTATTCACAGACGCGGATATGTTATACCTGAAGATGTACGTGCTGTTTGCTTAGATGTTTTACGTCATAGAGTAGGTATTACATACGAAGCAGAAGCTGAAAACCTTACAAGTGTAGATATTATTAACGAGATATTAAATACAATCGAAGTGCCTTAGGATAACTTAGAAACTTGATGTTTTGATAAAGATTTTTTGTCACCTTGAACTTGTTTCAGGTTGACAAATGAAAAAAATATACTCTGAAAGAGACTATTGTCTTATGTTCAGGGTGACAGTATTAAAAAGAATAATACATATAGTAAATTATGGATACTCAACAGCTTATAAAGAAAGTAAGAAAGTTAGAGATTAAAACTCGAGGACTTTCAAATCAAATGTTTTCAGGAGAATATCACACTGCATTCAAAGGTAGAGGTATGACTTTTAGTGAAGTTAGACAATACTATGCAGGTGATGATATTCGAACAATTGATTGGAATGTTACAGCAAGAACAAGTGAAGCGCATATTAAAGTATTTGAAGAAGAAAGAGAGCTTACTATGATGCTATTAGTTGATGTTAGTGCATCAGGTAATTTTGGAACATCAGTACAATTCAAAAGAGAACTTATTACGGAACTTTGTGCGATATTATCTTTTTCTGCTTTACAGAATAATGATAAAATTGGAGTAATATTCTTTACTGATAAAGTAGAAAAATATATACCTCCAAAGAAAGGAAAAACGCACGTTTTACGAGTAATTAGGGAATTAATTGAATTTCAACCTGTAAATAGTAAAACTGATATATCTGAAGCTTTGAAATATTTTTCAGATGTTGTGAAAAAGCGAAGTATTGCTTTTATTATGTCCGATTTTATTAGCTCTGATTTTGAAAAACCTTTAAAAATTGCATCACGTAAGCATGACACTATTGCAATGCAAGTATATGATAAGAGAGAGTCTGAAATTCCTAACTTAGGATTAGTAAATATCAAAGATGCTGAAACAGGTGAATTGAGAATAATAGATACTTCAAGCAAATCATTGAGAGATAATTACAAGCTTAGTTGGGAAAATAGACAAACAAAAATTACTAGACTTTTAAATAAATGCAAAGTAGATTTAATACAAATTAGAACTGATGAATCGTATATAGTACCGCTTAGAAACTTTTTTAAGACTAGAGGAAAAAAGAGATGACAATTTACAACAGACTTATAATAACTTCAAATTTGTTGATATTTTCAATAATTAGTTTGATTTCTTTTAGTCATTTCAACAAAATGAATGAGATGCAAAATTTAACTCAAGATTCTCCTAGTTCTATTGGTGAAAGGGCTTTTTGGGAAAATTTTAGATTGAGAGATCCTAAAACTAATAAAATGCCTGATAATATAAAGCAAAGAGAATATGAGTTTGTTAGTAAAATGCCATTAAATGGCAAATTTGATTATAAATCAAATTCTATTCAATCTTTGAACACTTGGACTCAAAGAGGTCCAGCTGAAATTGGTGGTAGAACACGTGCATTGGCAATAGATGTTAAAAATGAAAGTAGAATATTAGCTGGTGGAGTTGATGGGGGATTGTGGATTTCTAATGATGCTGGTTTGACTTGGACTCAAAAGACTTTAAGTGAGCAAATTCATTCTATAACTTGTATTGTTCAAGATATTAGAAAAGGAAAAGAAAATAATTGGTATTATGGAACTGGTGAAAGAATTGGATCTAGAAGTTTTGGCAATGGAGTATTTAAATCAACTGATAATGGAGAAACTTGGATTCAGTTAAAATCAACTGTTAAAGGTTCACCAAGTAGTTTTGATAATGAATTTGATTTTACGTACAGTATTGCAGTCAATACCAAAGCACCAAATACTATTGATGAAGTTTTAGTTGCTACTTCTGACGGTTGTATATTTAGAACTATTGATGGTGGTAATTCTTGGAAAAATGTGTTAGGAAGTTTTGGAACAAATAGCCTTAATACTGAAATCGCTATAAGTACTGATGGTGTATATTATGCTACAATGAGCCAAGAAGCAGCAGGAAATCGAATTTCTACAACCAAAGGAATATTTAGATCTATTGATGGAATCAATTGGACAAATATTATTCCTTTAGATTTTCCTTTAAAATATGGAAGATTTGTCATTGCTATAGATCCTAAAAATGAAAATATAGTTTATTTCTTTGGAGAGACACCAAACTCTGGTTTTATGACTTTAAATAACTCAGGTGATTCATTGTGGCATAGTTTCTATAAATATACATATATTTCAGGTAATGGTGCTGGAAGCAATGGCACTTGGGAAAATAGAAGTCAAAACTTACCAATTGATAAAGTATATAGAAGAGGAAGTTTGAATTCACAAGGTGGGTACGATATGTTTTTAAGAGTACATCCAGATAATTCTAATATAGTATTTTTGGGTGCTACTAACGTTTATAGGTCAAATGATGCTTTTTCAACACCAACAGCCCAACATATAGGTGGCTATTGTAAATATGGCAATTGCGATTATGACTATTTATATCCCAATCATCATCCAGATATGCACAATATGGTTTTCCTTCCATCAAATCCTAATATTGTATTAACAGGATCTGATGGAGGCGTACATAAAACAAACGATATATTAGCTACAAATGTTACAAAGAAACAAAAGGAAATGAAGCAATTGTTGGTGGTATGCAAGACAATGCTTCTTTCTATTCAAATAAAAATGATAATAAAGCTTGGCAATATTTGATAAGTGGTGATGGATTTAATTGTGATATGGCAAATGGTGGCAAATTTGTAATTTCATCTAAAAACAAAGAAGAACAGCCTAAAATACATGTATATAAATCTGACATTAGTGAAAACGGTAATGTTATTAATAAAAGAAGAATAGACCCTTATGGAGCGAAAGATATGCCTTGGGCAACTCCTTTTAGGCTTGATCCTAATAATAGTAATATATTATATTTAGGATGTGGGAACTTGATATTTAGAAATAATGATTTATCTAAAATACCAATGGATGGTGGGAAAGATTCTGTTTCGATTGGCTGGGATAGTTTGTAATAAAAGTACTCAAGTATCAGTTTCAGAATCAATATCAGCTCTAGGTGTTTCTACTCTACCAGCAAATACTTTGTATTATGGAACCAATTATGGAAGAGTATTTAGATTAGACAATGCAAATTCAGGTAATCCTAAGCCTATTGAAATTACATCTAAACTGTTTCCAACTTTAGGAAATGTTGGTTGTATTTCTGTGGATCCAAGTGATGCAAACAAAATAATAGTTTGTTTTACAAATTACAATGTTCGAAGTATTTTTTCTTCTTTAGATGGAGGATTAAATTGGGTAGAGATTTCAGGAAATTTGGAAGAAAATCCTTATAGTATTGATGGTAGTGGAGCAGGTCCTGCAATTTTGTGGGTTGAAACTATGCAAGTTGGAGGCAGAAATGTATATTTAGCTGCAACAACTGCTGGGTTATTCATTACTTGCTATCTAAATGGCAATTCAACAGTTTGGTTAAAAGAGGGAATTGAAGCAATAGGTAATACATACATTAGTATGATATCTTCTCGTGCAATTGATGGGTATGTTGTAGTTGCAACTTATGGTACTGGAGTATTCCAAACATATTTAAAGAACTTACCTGATTTGCCACAAGCACCTATTTTAGTTTTTCCTTTGGATTTGTCTAAAGGAATAAAAGATTCCGTAAGTTTAAGTTGGAATAGTTCCAAAGATTCATACTTTTATATATATCAACTTTCCAAAGATTCATTATTTAAAACAATTGATTTTGAAAATCAAGGAACTAAGCTAAACTATATTTTTGTAAATAATCTTGAAACAGGATATAAGGATTATTTTTGGAGAGTAGCAGGTATTGGTTCAGGAGGTGAAAGTAAATTTAGCGAGGTTTGGAGATTTAAAACCATTATAGGTGCTACTAATATTACTTATCCAATAAATTCATCAACAAATGTCCCAATGCCGGTTGAGCTAACTTGGCAAAAAATTGATGGAGCAAAATCTTATGATGTACAAGTTTCAAAAAACTCTTTTTATTCTGCAATTGTTGTTGATAAAAAAAGTATTGCAGGAACAAAGCTGGTTTTAGATAGTCTTGAAGCTGAGAAAAAGTATTTTGTTAGAGTAAAAGCTAATGATGAAATAAGCTCTGGTGCATATTCCGCAAATACTAATTTTACAACTGGTTTGAAAAATTCAATTGAATCAAATGAAAATACTAATTTTAGAATTTATCCCAATCCTTCAAGCGATTTCATTAATATAGAATTTGATGCAAATTCA
>JAPLFM010000222.1:11011-31530 GCA_026390675.1 Candidatus Kapaibacterium sp.
ATAGTAATACAAGAATCTAAAAATGTTAGTAGTGGATTGAACAAATTTACTCTAGATGTTAAAAATGTAGTTAGTGGTAAATATTATTTGCAATTAATTTCCAATAATAAAGAAAATTTTAAAATTATTGATATAATTAGATAAAATGAATATGAAGATTAATAAAATTGTTTTAGCTTTTTTAGTATTGAATGTTTCTATATTTGTTGCACTATCGCAACCAACTTTTGTTACATCTATTGATACGAATAACGTATTGATAGGTGATAAAGTAAAGTTTACACTTGTTGCAACTTATGACAAAAGTGAGAGTATAATATTTCCTCAAATACTTGATTCAGTTGGCAAGTTAGAAATTGTTTCTAGATTCAAACCTGATACAATTGATTTGAAAAATGGTAAATTTAAAATAATTAATAAATTTGAAATTACTAGTTTTGATTCGGGGAATTATGAAGTTCCAGCATATATTTTATTATATGACAAAAAAGGTTTTGATACACCTTTTCCAGTAAGTAGCAATTCTCATTTGTTACACTTTAATACATTGCAAGTGGATAAAGATAAAGAAATTAAAGACATTAAAAATCCTTTGGACGTACCTTTTAACATTTTAGATTATATTTGGTATTTTGTGGCTGTAGCCTTACTAATACTTGCAGTTTATATTTTCCTTTACTATCGATTGAAGAAAAAAGAAATTAAAGAAGAGCCAAGGTATGATCCTAAAATTCCACCTCATATAAGTGCTTTAGAAGCTTTGAAACTATTGGATAATAAAAAACTTTGGCAATCAGGTCAGATTAAAAACTATTATTCTGAATTAACTGATATCTTAAGACTTTATATAGAACGAACTTTTGTGATAAATGCTTTTGAAATGATTAGTGAAGAAATATATATTGCTTTAGTTAAAATGAAAATTGAATCTGAAAGCACAACAGACTTGAATAAAATTATGCAATTATCAGATTTAGCAAAATTTGCTAAAGCAAGCCCAGAGCCTTTTGAAAATTCGCTTTGTATGGATTTGGCAATAAAATTTGTTAATAATAATATTAAATACTACAAAGCTCCAGAAGAGGAGGAATCCAAATGAGTGGAGTAAAGTTTGCCAATCCGGAAGTTTTATGGTTTTTAGTTATAGTTCCAATTCTCTTAGTTTGGTATATTTGGAAATTATATAAAAACACAACAAGTATTTCTTTTTCTTCTTCAATAGGTTTTGATGGTTTAAAATCTACATTAAAGCAAAAGTTAAGGCATCTAAATATTGTATTAAGGCTTTTAGCTATTTCTTTATTAATAGTAGCACTTGCTAGACCACAATCAAATTCAAGTAGAAAATCTGTTACAACCGATGGTATTGATATAGTTTTAGCAATGGATGTATCTACTTCTATGCTTGCTGAAGATCTGAAACCTAATAGAATTGAAGCTGCAAAAAAAACAGCTATTAAATTTGTAGAAAGTAGAGAAAATGACAGAATTGGATTAGTGATTTTTTCTGGCGAAAGTTTTACTCAATGCCCTGTTACAATTGATCATAGTATTGTTAAAAATTTGATTAAAAATATTAAAACTGGAGTTGTCGTTGATGGGACTGCTATTGGTCAGGGTTTGGCAACTTCTGTTAGTAGATTGAAAGATAGTAAAGCAAAAAGTAAAGTAATCATACTACTTACAGATGGTGTAAATAATATGGGAGTAATTTCTCCAGAAACAGCTGCAGATATTGCTAGAACTTTTGGAATTAGAGTTTATACAATTGGTGTAGGTACAAAAGGAATGGCTCCATATCCTGTCAAAACTCTAATTGGTATTCAATATCAAAATGTAGAAGTACAAATTGATGATGAATTATTAAATAAGATTGCTAAATCTACAAATGGTGAATATAATCGAGCTACAAATAATAAATCACTTGAAGCAATATATAAAAAGATAGACCAAATGGAAAAAACAAAAGTTGATGTAGCATATTTCTCAAAATATACTGAAGAATTTTTCCCTTGGGCATTTGCAGGATTAGCAATTTTTATGCTTGAACTTTTATTAAAATACTTGTATTTTAAAACCTTACCATAATTTTTTTTAATTAAAATAAGAAATCTCTTTATTATAAAAATTTTATAAACTATATTAAATGAAAGAAAAGTACTAAAACTCTACTTTTATTTTTTTTATTAAAATAAGTTTAATTAACAATTGAAATTTAAAGGCAATTTAATGTATTCTTTCTCAAAATTTTTAGTCCTTATATTTTTGTTCTTATCTTTTAACCTGTTACAATCTCAACCAGAGAAAGTAAAGAAAGCATTAAGCAATGCAATGCAGTCATCAAATTCTACTGGAAGATTGTTTTATGTAGCAGTTCCTCCAAATGATGTAACTTCACAACCAACTCAAGCATTAGATTTCTTTGTTACTTCATCTTATGATACGAAAGTAACTTTAAGTAATGATGCTACTGGTTTGTATATAATTAAAAATGTTAAAAAGAATACAGTAACTTCTTTTTCAAATTCTTATGGAGATATTGATTGGGCTAGAGATGAAGTGAGAATTTCAGAACTACCTATTGCTCAAGGTATGAGACTTGAGGCTGATGAGCCAATTTCAGTATATGTAATGAATTCAAAGTCCGTTACTACAGATGGTTACCTTGCAATTCCTGTTACAATGTGGGGAACAAGGTATATTCATTTGGCTTTTTGGGATTTTAAAGAATTTGGACCTTGGGCTGGTGGATTTATTGTGCTTGCTTCAGAAGATAATACTAAAATAACTGTACAACTTAAAGGTAGAGGAGCTGGCTTTGCTTCTACAGATAGGGGCTCAAAAATAGGTCAAACTAAAAAAGTTACTTTGAGTAAAGGACAAGTTTACATGGTAAGAGGTGATGCTACAACAAGAGGTGTTTTTGATTTGTCAGGTTCTGAAATTACATCAAACAAAAAGATTGGACTTGTTTCTTTTCATGAAAGATGTATGATACCAGTAACAATTGTAACAAGTGGTAGAGATCATATTTGTGAAATGCTTCCACCAGTAAGTGCTTGGGGTCAGAACTATTATTCTGTAGAATTAGACAGGAAAAAGGATATGGGAGATTATTTTAGAGTTATAGCATCAGAAGATAACACTAAGATTACTGTTAAATGGTATGACAAAAACACTCAAAAAAATCTTGGAAATGACACAAGAATTATTAAAAAAGCTGGTGATTTTGAAGAGTTCAATGATAACCAAGCTACTTTCCCTCATAAATACCCTTCTGTTAGAGGTACTTCATCTTTTGAAGCAGACAAACCTATTCTAGTTATGCAATATTGTTATTCTGCAAATTGGGACGGTGGAAGTTCATTTTGGGATCCATTTATGACCTTAGTTGTACCAAAGGAACAATTTACTACTGGTACTGTTTTTCAATCACCTTCAAACAAAAGTGGCAATGAATATAATAATAATTTCTTTAATATTATAGCAGTAGGTGATACAAGTGATCCGGTTCGCAATCAAAAATTACTATCATCTATTTTATTAGATGGCAAAAAAGTAATTAATTTAGTTTCTGGATTTATTGGTCAACAAATACCAGGTACTGATATGTTCTGGGGCGTTATTCAAGTTGAAAAAGGATCTCATTCGATATTTGGCGATACACCATTTGGAGGATATATTTATGGATATTCATCGTTTGACTCTTATGGATGGCCTGCAGCTACTGCTTTTAGAAGAGTTGGGCAAAATGATACTTTAAAACCAGTTGTTAAGCCTAAAGGTGAATGTGGTGTATATACAGTCAATGTAACAGAACTTAGAGATGGTGCTGAACTTGACAATCCTAGACAAGTAGATACTGGGGTTGAGTTTGCTCCTATTTTATCAAATGATAAGTCTAGAACTTATAATTTTGGTGAAATAGTTGTAGATGAAGCAATTACTTTTTTACCAGCTGATCATAATTTTGATTTTAAAATTGAAGTAAAAGATAAAAATGCTGATGGACTTGCTACAATAACAGCAGTTGATGCGGTTGGTAATGACACAACCTTCACAATTAGATATGAAGCTGATAGTATTACCATTACTCCTAATCCAGTGGACTTCAAATTTCAAAGATTAGGTACTACATCTTCTGAAATGTTAGTTACTTTGTTAAGTAATTCAGATAGTTTGATTACAATTAAGTCAATAAAATTAAAAGATGGTAAAGTTTTCAATATCACTAGTGGTAATGAACCAGATCCTAATGGTGTAATTCTATTACCACCAAGATCAACCAAGATTGTTAAGTTAACTTATACTCCTATTAAAGAATATCTGGAACTTAATCCAAAATATGATTTGGATTCATTGATAATTGAGACTAAATGTTTAACTCATAGATTCCCTGTAATTGGAAAAGGGGTAATCCCAAGAATATATGTTGAAGATTGGGATGCTGGAACTATAGCAACTGATGAAAATAGATGTAAAAAAAGTTTTACTGGTAGTGGTTTGTTAATTAGAAACGATGGAACTGATACTTTAGTTGTTTCAGCAATTGATCAAACAGATGCTCAGTTGTTACCTTTTTCAATGTCCTCTCAAGCTACAATTAATTTGAAATTTCCATTTAAATTGGCTCCAAAAGCAATTGTTAATTTAGAAGATATTTGTATTAAGAGTGCAGTTATTGGGCAGTTTACTAAAAATGTTAAATTCATAACTAATAATGCTATTGGCAAAGATGTTTCCGAATGGAAAGCAAATGTTGTAAAACCATTATTAACTATTACCTCTGAAGTATGGGGACCAGTTAGAGTAAAATCAGCTAATACAAGTAATGGTCTAAATAATAAGGGCTTACTAATAATTAAAAATTTAGGTACAACGCCAGTTGATATTTTAAGCATTAAACTTGCAACTTCTCCAGACAATAATTTTAAAATATTACCTAATAGGTTTGATATTGGTAAAGTGACAGTTTTCCAAACTGGTGATAATTCTGCTGATACAATGATTACAATTCCAATTGAATATACTCCACAAACAGTAGGAAATCAAACTAATGGAGTAATTTGTATTGTAGATCCTGTATTTAATGTTCCTGATGGTTCAGTAAAAGGTATCTTGAATGGAATTTCTTATTTGCCAGAAATATCAGTATCATCATACACTTTCACACCTTCTTGGTTAGTTAATACTGATCATCAAACTGGTGGTGTAATAACTGAAGGTTCTGTAACTATTACAAATACAACAAAAACAACTCCACATGAATTGTCAATCTATGGAATTACTCCAAGAGGAAATACTACTGATTATTTTGAAATAGCAAAAGGTGGTAAATCTTGGGTTAGTGCAAATGCTAATAATCCAATTGTAATTGCACCAAATTCATCTGAAGTTTTATATTTCAAATTCAGACCAACTGCTAGTGGTTTGCGTACTATCACATTTGATGTTTCATCAGATGCTGGAGAACAACTACCAAATAATACCGCACCAACTAATATTATAAATACTGATGGCAAAGTATTTGGAGTTGGTTTTATGCGTGGAGCAACGGTTAACAATGTTGATCTGGGTAATGTGTTGCTTTGTAACAATAAAACTGATATTATAAAAATTAAAAATACAAGTGATACAGAAGTTTTAACAGTTGACAGTGTAAGATTTGTTTCTGGAGATGACAAAGCATTCCGATTATTAGGTGGAGTGAATCCTGATGGTAAAGTTATAGCAGCAAATAGTGAATTACAACTTACTTATGGTGTAACTGGAAAAATAGGAAACATAACTAATACTTATAGAACTTATTTGGCAGATGGGCTTGGTTTTATAGATTATACAGTAAAAGCTAATGGTTACAAAGTACCAATAAGACTTTCAACTAATGAATTCCAAAACATTTCTCCTGGTATATCTTATCAATACCCAGTTAATATTGAATTTTTACCACAAGCAAGTAGCCCTAATATATTTGCAGATGCAGCTTTGGATTATTTTGAAGTAACGATAAGAATTAAAAAAACATGGATGACTTCGAAAGTGAATTCAATCATAACAGTTTTAGCAGGTAATGCTTTATCTGGAAGTTGGGAATTAACTCCATCACAAATTGTAGACCCTTCATCTGCAGATTTTATTTTAATGCAAGTTGTTGGTAAATCAAATTCAAGTCAAATAATTGATAAAAATGGTGTATTATTTAATTTGGTTGTTTCTAACTTATTATCAGAAACGGGTGAATTTACACCTCAAATTTCAGATATTGTTTTTGGAAATTCTAATATTAGACTTGCTTGTATAGATTCAACTACGATACTTAAAAAGATCACCTATTCTGTTTGTGCACAACCAATAAGAGTAGTTGAAACAGGGTTAAACTATTCACTTTCAAGTATAGTACCAAATCCAATTTCTGCAAGTACTTTTGAATTGAAATTTGGTGTTGGTGTGGAATCATTTACAAGGATTGAAATAATTAATATGCAAGGTCAAGTAATTGCTGTTCCTGTAAACGAATTGACTAAATCTGGAGTTTATACAACTCAAGTAAACACAGATATGCTAAGTTCAGGTATTTATAGATTGAGAATGACTTCAGGATTTTTTAGTAAAGATACTGAATTGGTTATTACAAAATAGTTTTTTACAATTAAAATTAATTTATTTATTAGGCTATTCTACTTAAAGTAGAGTAGCCTAATTGGTTTATAGTGTACTATTTTTATTTAAATATTTTGTAATATTGAAAAGTTGAATAAAAGTTGAAGATTTTTAGAAATATATCTTTAGTTTTAAAGTTATTTTAACTAAATTAAAAAAAGAAGTGTTACAAAAACTCTTCTTATCTGTTATTATATAAAATAGAAATTACATAAATCAATTTAATTAAAGGATATCTAATGAAGAATTTTTCTAAAATATGGCTATTACTGGCTATTCTCTTCTCTTTTAGTCAGTTACAATCTCAACCAGAGAAAGCAAAAAAAGCTTTAAGTAATGCAGTGCAATCAGCTAATTCTACTGGAAGGCTTTTTTATATTGCAATTCCCCCTAATGATATAGTTTCTCAACCTACTCAGGCATTAGATATTTTTGTGTCATCTTCTTATGATACAAAAGTAACTTTGAGCAATCCAGTAACTGGACTATATATTATTAAAAAAGTTGCAAAAAACAAGGTAACTTCTTTTTCGAATACAGATGGAGATATTGACTGGGGTAGAGATGAAATAAGAATCTCTCAAAATGCTCAAGGTCAAGGAATGAGATTAGAATCAGACGATCCAATTTGCGTATATGTGATGAATTCTAAAATGTTTACTACTGATGGTTATCTTGCAATTCCTGTTGCATTATGGGGAACAAGATATATAAATTTAAGTTTTTGGGATTTTGCTGAATTTGGGCCATGGGCTGGAGGATTTATAGTTCTTGCTGCAGAAGATAACACAAAAGTTACAATTCAACTTAAAGGTAGGGGAGCAGGATTTGCTACTACTGATAGAGGATCTAAAATAGGACAAACATTAAGAATAACGCTTAATAAAGGTGAAGTTTATATGGTAAGAGGTGACGCAAAAACTCGTGGAGTATTTGACTTGTCTGGTTCTGAAATTAATTCAAATAAAAAAGTAGGCTTAATATCTTGTCACGAAAGATGTATGATTCCAGTTACAATATTAACAAATGGAAGAGATCACTTATCAGAAATGATGCCACCTGTTAGTGCTTGGGGACTAAAGTATTATACAGTTGAAATTGATAGAGGCAAAGATATGGGTGACTATTTCCGAGCAATCGCTTCTGAAGATAACACAACAGTACACGTAAGATGGTATGATAAAAAAACAAAAAATTTGCTTGGTGAAGATACCAGAATTCTAAAAAAAGCTGGAGATTTTGAAGAATTTAATGATATACAAGCTGAATATCCTAGTTCTACTCCATCAGTAAGAGGTACATCTTCTTTTGAATTTGATAAACCAGGTTTGGTAATGCAATATTGTTTTTCAGCTAATTGGGATGGAGGAAATGGTTGGTGGGATCCATTTATGACATTAGTTGTACCAAAAGAACAATTTACAACTGGTACAGTTTTCCAATCTCCTGCAAATAGAAGTGGAAATGAATATAATAATAATTTCTTTAATATAATTGCAGTAGGTGATACAGTAGATCAAGCAAATAATCAAAAATTACTTTCATCTATTATATTAGACGGTAAAAAAATTGTTAACTTAGCTTCTGGGTTCGTTGGACAGCAAATACCTAAAACTGATTTATTTTGGGCTGCTGTTCAAATTGAAAAAGGAACACATCAAATTTTTGGTAATACTCCATTTGGTGGATATGTATATGGATATTCAAATGCCGATTCTTATGGATGGCCAGCAGCAACAGCATTTAGAAGAGTTGGACAAAATGACACTCTTAGTCCAGTTTGTGTTCCTAAAGGTGAATGCGGTGAATATATTGTTCATGTTACTGAACTTAGAGATGGAAAAGAAGGAGATGATCCACGCCAAATAGATACTGGTGTTGAATTTACACCTACTATGTCAAGTGATACTTCTAGAACTTATAATTTTGTTGATACGGTATTTATTGATGATGCAATAAAATTCTTACCTGCTGAACATAGTTTTGATTTTAAAGTAAAAGTAAAAGACAAATATGCAGATGGGCTAATTACATTAACAGCTACTGATGCAGTTGGTAATGATACAATTTTTACAATTAGATATGAAGCTGATAGTATTATTATTAAACCAAACCCAGTTGACTTCAAATTTCAAAGAGTAGGTACTACTTCTCCTGAAATGCTTGTAACTTTATTTAGTAAATCAGATAGCTTGATTACAATTAAGTCAATTAAATTAAAAGATGGAAAAGTATTTAATATAACAGATGGAAATCAACCAGATCCAAATGGTGTGATTTTATTACCACCAAGATCAACCAAAATTATTAAGTTAACTTATTCTCCTGTTAAAGAGTATATTGAACTTAATCCTAAATATGATTTAGATTCTTTGATAATTGAAACCAAATGTTTAATTCATAAATTCCCAGTAATAGGAAGAGGTGTATTGCCTCGTATATTTGTAGAAGATTGGGATGCAGGAACAGTAGCAACTGATGAAAATAGGTGTAAAAAAAGTTTTGCAGGTAGTGGTTTGTTAATACGAAATGATGGAACTGATACTTTAGTTGTTTCTGCAATTGATCAAACAGATGCTCAGTTGTTACCTTTTTCAATGTCCTCTCAAGCTACAATTAACTTGAAATTTCCTTTTAAATTGGCTCCAGGTGCTAAAGCTAATTTAGAAGATATATGTATTATGAGTCCAGTTATTGGTCAGTTTACTAAAAATGTTAAGTTTATAACAAATAATGCTATTGGTAAAGATATTTCAGTTTGGAAAGCAAATGTAGTAAAACCATTATTGACTATAACCTCTGAAGTATGGGGACCAGTAAGGGTGAAATCAACTAATACAACTAATGGTTTAAATAATAAAGGCTTATTAATAATTAAAAATTTAGGTACAAGCCCTGTTGATATTTTAAGTATAAAACTTGAAAATACTCCAGATAATAACTTTAAAATATTACCTAATAGATTTAGCAATGGTAAAGTAACTGTATTTCAAAAAGGTGATAATTCTGCTGATACTATGATTACAATTCCTATTGAATATACTCCACAAACAGTTGGAAACCAAACAAATGGTGTAATTTGTATTGTTGATCCAGTATTTAATGTCCCTGATGGTTCAGTAAAAGGTATCTTGAATGGAATTTCTTATTTGCCTGAAATATCAGTATCATCATACACATTCACTCCAGCTTGTTTAGTAAATACTGACCATCAAACAAGTGGTGTACTAACTGAAGGTTCTGTAACAATTACTAATACAACAAAAACTACTCCTCACGATTTGTCAATTTATGGAATAACTCCGAGAGTAAACACTGCTGATTATTTTGAAATAATAAAAGGTGGCAAATCTTGGGTTAGAGCAAATGCTAATAACCCAATTGTTATAGCACCAAATTTATCTGAAGTTTTGTATTTTAAATTCAGACCAACAGCAAGTGGTTTGCGTACAATTACATTTGATGTTTCATCAGATGCAGGAGAGCAATTACCAAATAATACAGCACCAACTAACATAATTAATACAGATGGTAAAGTATTTGGAGTTGGTTTTATGCGAGGAGCAACAGTTAACAATGTTGATTTAGGTAATGTGTTACTTTGTAATAATAAATCTGATATTATTAGAATTAAAAATACAAGTGATACAGAAGTTTTAACAGTTGATAGTGTAAGATTTATTTCAGGTGATGATACAGCTTTCCGTTTATTAGGTGGAGTAAACCCTAATGGCAAAGTAATAGCAGCGAATGGTGAATTACAACTTACTTATGGCTTAACTGGCAAATCAGGAAATATAACTAATACTTATAGAGCATATTTGTCAGATGGTTTGGGCTTTAAAGACTACACTGTAAAAGCCAATATTTACAAGGTACCAATTAGACTTTCAACTAATGAATTTCAAAACATTTCTCCTGGAATATCATATCAATATCCTGTAAATATTGAATTCTTAACACAAGCAAATAGCCCTAATGTATTTACAGATGGATTATTGGATTATTTCGAAGTAACATTAAGAGTTAAAAAAACATGGATGACTTCAAAAGTAAACTCAACTATTACTGTACTTCAGGGTAATGCACTTCCTGGAGCTTGGACTTTGACACCTATACAAATCATCGATCCATTATCAGCAGATTATGTATTAATGCAAGTAGTTGCTAAATCTAATTCTGGTCAAATGGTTGATAAAAACGGTGTGTTATTTAATTTAGTTGTTTCTAATTTACTTTCTGAAACAGGTGAGTTTACACCTCAAATTTCAAACATTGTTTTTGGAAATACAAATATTAGATTAACTTGTATAGATTCAACTACTAGTCTAAAGAAAATTACATATTCTGTATGTGCTCAGCCAATTAGAGTAGTTGAAACAGGATTAACTTATTCACTTTCTAGCATTTCACCAAATCCAATTTCTGCAAGCACATTTGAATTGAAATTTGGAGTAGGTGTGGAATCATTTACTAGAATAGAAATAGTAAATATGCAAGGACAAGTAATAGCAGTACCAGTAAACGAAATGACTAAATCTGGAGTTTATACAACACAAGTAAACACAGATATGTTAAGTTCGGGTATATACAGATTAAGAATGACTTCAGGATTTTTTAGTAAAGATACAGATTTAATTATTACTAAATAGTAAATTCTTAAGAGTCAATATTTTATTAGGCTATTCTGCTCAAAAGTAGAGTAGCCTAATTTATTTAAAGTTTAACCAATTAAAGAGCTTATTAATGAAATTAATGTTTATAGTTTTATTATTATCAATAGGAAATGCATATTCACAAATGAATGTAAATTATCCACCTACCGAAAAAGTAAGTTTTGAATATAACTTACATGGAAATAAGATTATTGATAATTATCAATGGCTTGAAGATAAAACAAATCCAAAAGTTAGAAAATGGTCAGAAGAACAGCATAAGTTTACAATTGATTACATTAATAAAAATGGTGATGAAATTGTTGGACTAAAAAATGAATTAAGATCTTATTTTGATAGAGATTACCGCTCTGCTCCTTTCTTTGTTGAAAAAAGACAATTTTTTTATTCAAAGAAAAGAGGGCAACAGCATAATGTTTTATTTACAATTATTGATGATAAAGAAATTAAACTATTTGATCCAATGGATATTGATTCAAGTGGCAAATCTTCTTGGAATGGAGTTGATTTTACAGAAAAGGGAGACAAAGTTGCAATAGGACTTCAATATAAAGGCAATGAAATTGCCGAGTTTAGAATAATTGACACCCAAAATGGAAATATAATTGGTAATTCAATTAAAGAATTGCGTGATTTCAAATGGGCTAAAGATGAAAAATATGCTTATATAACAATCAGAACTAAAGAAATGATTGATAATCAAAAGCCTCTTCCAATTTACAAACACAAATTAAATAATGATAGAAAAGATGATAAATTAATGTTTGTAGCAAAAGACGCTAAAAACTGGTCAGTTGTTTGGGATGATAATGAATCTGATTTTACATTTTATTCTGATGGTGATTTCTATTCTCGTAGTATTATGATTCAAAAACAAAACTCAAAAGACAAACCGAAGTTGATATTTGAAAGTAAAGAATTTAATGCAGAACCAGCAGTAAATAATGGTAAGTTATTTATATTTACAAACGAAAAAGCCCCTAATTTCAAAATAATGGTAACTGAAATTAATAATCCTGATTTTAAAAATTGGAAACCTTTTATTTCAGAAAAGAAAGATGCAGTATTAGAAAGTTATATTTTTACAAGTGACTTTTGTATTACTTCTGAAAAAAAAGATGTTATGACAAAACTTTTCTGTTATGATTTGAACGGAAAATTTAAAAATGAAATTGCGTTACCCGAATTTGGTGATGTTTCAAGTGTATCTTTTAACAAAACTTTAAACGTTGCTTTTGTGAGTATTAATACATTTACCTCACCTTCAAAGTTATATAAATTAGATGGGAAAACACTGAAATGGGAGCTTTTGTATCAAGAAAAATCTCCAATCAATACTGAGAATATTACTTCAAAATTAGTTTTTTATCCATCTAAAGATGGAACCAAAATTCCAATGTTTCTAGTTCATAAAAAAGATTTACACCTAAACGAGAATAACCCTACTTTACTTTATGGTTATGGTGGCTTTAATGTGTCTATGCAACCTAGTTATTTAGGTGAAATAGCTTCAATCATAAATAGAGGTGGAGTTTATGCTGTAGCTTGTTTAAGAGGTGGAAATGAATATGGTGAGAATTGGCATAAAATGGGTATGTTAGATAAAAAGCAAAATGTATTTGATGATTTTGCTTCAGCGGCAGAATATTTAATAAACGAAAAATATACAAACCCAAATAAATTAGCTATAAGTGGTAGAAGTAATGGTGGTTTATTAGTTGGTGCAACAATCACTCAGAGACCAGAACTTTTCAAAGCAGCTATATGCGGGGTTGCACTTTTGGATATGTTAAGATATCACAAGTTCTTAATTGCAAGATATTGGATACCTGAATACGGTAATGCAGATTTAGATAAAGATTATAGTTTTATAAGCAAATATTCTCCTTATCAAAATATAAAATCAAATGTGAAATATCCTGCAATACTAATAACTGCTGGAGAAAATGATAGTAGAGTAGATGCATTACACGCAAAGAAATTTGCTGCCTCATTACAATCATTGCCAAATCAAAAAGCACCTGCTTTACTATTTGTAGATTTTGATGCTGGTCACGGCTCAGGTGGATCGGGGCAATCAGTTGAAAAAAGAATTGAAAATAAATATTTAGAATTGAAATTTTTGTTAAATAATTTAGAAATTAAATAATATTTTGTGTTTATAGTATATTTTTGTTTGGAAAATGATAAATATTTTATAAATTTGTTTAAATATATAAAGACATAATGAGATATTAATGAGAAAAGCAAATATTCTAGTTGTTGATGATAATAAAATTACTACAAAATTAATGCGTAGATATTTAGAAGCTAATGGTTTTTCAGCTCGTGAAGCTTATGATGGTATTGACTGTCTAGAAAAAGTAGAAGAGGAATTGCCTGACGCAATAGTACTTGATGTAATGATGCCACGTATGGATGGCTATGAAACTGTTAGAAGAATTAAGGAAAGTGAAAAGACTAGACATATACCGGTAGTTATTGTTACAGCTCTTAATGATGTTGCTAATCAATTGAAATCAATTGAAGCTGGTGCTGATGATTTTTTAAGTAAGCCAATTGAAGAAAAATTGCTTATAGCTAAAGTTCATTTACTTTCTGATTTTAATATACATCACATGAACTCTTTGGATTTGTCTTCAATATTAAAAGATGTTTTAGCTGGAAGTAAAGTTGGCAAATCTTATGATGAATTATTAGCTGAAAAAAATATTGAACTTTAAAATTGAAACTTATTTTTTTATAAAGCCCAATTTATTTTTAAGTTGGGCTTTTTTATTTTAACAAAATGAATTATATTTGTAACTCTTTGTAAAACATATAGATTGGATAATCTAAATATTAATGGACATCGATTCCGCACTGCTTTTACTTTTTCTGTTCTTAGGAATTTTTATTTCTTTTTTATCTGCTCTAATTTCAAATATTTCATTGGAAAAATTGAATGAACTTTCTGAGATTGGATATATTGAAATTGATAATCTATCAAAATTAAAACATAATTTCGATGATAAAAACAGTGCTTTTTATATATTAGAAACTGTTTTGTATGTTATCTCTATCTCAATTATAGATTCAAAATTTCTTCAATTTAATGGATTTTTTCATCTAAATATTGTTTACTTAATCCTTTCTTTTATTTTCATTCTAATTTTAAGAGCTTTTTTTTATGCTTTAGGTATCAGATTAGCTGATAGTTTGGCTCCATTTTTTTTGCCTCTTTTAGCTATAGTTAATCTTGTAAATCAACCTTTCATTAGTTTGATTATCTGGATGAATAAAACAATAGGTGGTAAATCTATTAGCGAAGCTTCAAGAGAAGAAATCAATGCTTTGGTTGAGTCTGCAATGGAAGATGGTTCGCTTGATGCTGACGAATACAAACTTTTGAAAAACATTATGGATTTTAAAGAAGTTTATGTTACAGATGTGATGACACCTAGAACAGTTGTCTTTAGCTTAGATGCAGATAAAACAATTGGTGAAGTAATTAATTTACCTGAAATCAAACATTTTTCTAGAATTCCTATTTGGGAAGGAGATTCTCTTGATGAAGGAGTAATTGGTTACATTTTAACTAAAGACATTTTATACTCTGCCTTAAATAATAAAATGGATAAAAAGCTTAAAGATTTAGTTAGGAAAATTTACTTTATACCAGACAATGTTGAATTGAATAATGCTTTAGAACAATTCCTTGAAAAAAGGCAACATCTATTTATAGTTGTCGATGAATATGGAGGAGTAGATGGTTTAATCACAATGGAAGATGTAATGGAAACCATCCTTGGAGCTGAAATTGTTGATGAAGCTGATAGAGTAGTTGACCTTAGAAAATTAGCAAAACAAAGAAGAGATAGTAGAGTTGCTAGTATAACTGGCGAAGCGTAAATTCTAAAAATATAATGATTATTTCAGAAATAACTTGTATAATTAAGAAAAAGTCCTTAATTTTGTAGCTCTCTTACAAACGGAGTTTAGCGCAGTCCGGTAGCGCGCTTGGTTTGGGACCAAGAGGCCACAGGTTCGAATCCTGTAACTCCGACTAAAAAAGCTTGTCTTAATTTGAGACAAGCTTTTTTTTGTTTAATTTGAATAAGCATTTATGTTATTATTTAATTGGTGTTTCAACATAAATATCAACTGTACGGCAATAGAAACGCCCTTCAGGAAATTCATTATTAAATAATGAAATGTTATTACCTTCACCTACAGCAGTTGAATTTGGATGACTTAAAATGTCTTTTGTTGCTTGAGCTCGATTTTGACTTAACTTCAAATTTAATTGTGCTTCACCTGTTTTATCAGTATATCCAGTTATTTTAACTATAGATTCAGGATTCAAATTTTTCTTAATAAAATCAACTATTTTTTGATTGTTTGATTTTATATCAAATTTGTTAAAATCAAATAATATTAAATTATATCTACTTATTTCCATATCATTAATTTTTTCAATTCTCTTTTTTGATACTGATAAATAATTAACTGGCAAAATACTACTAATTGACATTTTCATGCCTTTAAGATTTTCTAAATTTAAAGTTACTTCTATTTGTTGAGCCAAAGTAGGTATCAGCTTTTGACTATTATTCAATTGCCAATCAAAACTTTTAGGTAAAATGTCGTTTCCGCTTTGTTCAAAATTTGATTTATTACTTGAATTCTGTTTTGCGTTCAAAGTCCAGTTTTTCAAACTTGAATTAGTTGTAGCTGAAGTGTAAAAACGTGCTGTTGGAGGGTTAGCTTTTCTTAAAGTATCATACAAAAATATTGGAGAAGTAATTTCATAAACATCACTAATAAGCTCTACTCTTCTGTTTTCAGCCATTTTGTCAATATCTGTAATTGGTGTAGATTTTTGATCTGGTAATTGTCTCTTTTCAACCTTTAATCTAGAATTATCAATACCCCAAACAAACTCAAAATATTCTTTTATCATAGTTGCTCGCTTTTCAGAAAGCAAAGTATTATCTAATTCTTCTCCAATTCCAGAATTACATCCAACAATTCTCAATTTTGCATTTGAATTTTCAACCATTCTCTTTCCAACTATATTCAAAATTTGATAATAAGTTTCTAAGGTTGTATATTTTGATAATTGTTTAAAATCAAAATTACTAACTTCATCTTTGGTTATCTTCACATATTTATTTTGTATTTCACTCGAATTATTATCAAAGAAAATGTATGGTAAAAGTGGCTGTAATTTATTTGAAACAAACTCTTCAATGTTAAAAACAGCTGATTTTATTTCGTTTCCAAGTGAGTCTATACCAACTACGTCTATTTTACCTTCCATAGTATATTCCTTTGCTGTAAAAATAGTATCAGTTCTTGAATAATATTTAGTAGTTAATTCTACATCTTCAAATAATTTCACTTCTTCTGTTATTGCTTCTCTTCCAAAATTAAAGTTTGAAGTAATTACCTCCAATTCTTGATGTACAGTATCAATTTTTCTAATTTCATTTTGTTTCTTGATAATTTTAACTTCTTCTTGAGGTGTATATTTTATTGCCAAGCCTGGTCTAATACTATTAATACTCCAATTTACATCAGAAACTTGGGAATTCACATTATAATAGTAAAATACGCTAGGTGAAAGAAATAAAGACTTGTTTTTGTTCATAGGCAAATCATAACTCAAACCAATTAAACTATAAATACTAAATGCACCAGCGTTTGGTATATCTTTATCCAAATATTCATTTCTTACTCTTCCCAAATCAAGTAGGGTAGAATCAGTGAAAGAGCCATAAGCACCTGCAATTATTTCTTTTTGATTAAACTTAGATGAAATTTTGAAAGCTAATCTAAGACCAAGATTCAAATTTAAATTTGGTAAAATAGAATAATAAAATAGAGGATCTATACCTACTTTTGAAAAGTTCCCATCAAGTAAATGATTAAATTCACCTGTTTTCAATGAACCATTTACAATTATAGGAGTTGTTTCTATACTCGACATATTTCCAGAAAAACTTGTATAGCTTGCTCTAATTAGAAAACCATATTGCTTTTCAATTGGTATATCAATTAAAGCTCCAAATGTAATTCCATTTCCATTACCAATACTAAATTGTGGGCAACAATTAGGAATGTCTTTAAGCTTTTTGAAATCTGCAGTTGTTTGATCAATGCCATATTCACCAAAAAGACCATATTTAACATTCTGTGCATTCAAATTTAATACACTAATACTAAATAATATTATCAACAAAATTCTATTCAACATTAATCCCTCATATATTTTTATTATTGCATTTGTAGAGACAGGATTCAATCCTGTCTCAAAACATGTAGTAGAACGGACATTCTTGTCTGAGTCTTATCTATATCCTATATTCGTAGGGGCCAAAGCATGCTCAACCCTTTTTATATTCTTGCATTTGTAGAGACAGGATTCAATCCTGTCTCAAAACATGTAGTAGAACGGACATTCTTGTCTGTTTCTTATCTATATCCTATATTCGTAGGGGTAGAGCTTGCTCTACCCTTTTTATTCTTGTATTGTAGAGACAGGATTCAATCCTGTCTTAAGACATTCAGTTTCACAGACACTCCTGTCTGAGTTTTAAAATATTTTGTATTCGTAGGGGCCAAAGCATGCTCAACCCCTACATCATTAAACATTTACCATCACCTAATCACACTAATTATCATATTCTGGTTTATACTTTCTGTATTGAATACCCCAAAATACTGACCTGATGGTAAATCTTTCAAATTCATTTTAGCTTTGCCATTTTGTACTTTTTCAAGCTGAATAGAACTAACAACTTCACCTAAAACATTAATTAACTTAAATTCTGCTAATCCATTATCAGCATTTGAATATTCAATTTCAATATTATCATTCGCTGGATTGGGATAAATTGCAAATAAACTACTTTGTTTAGTTCCATTTAAAAATCTTGCACCACCATCATAACATACATCCAGCAACTTAAAACTTCCATTCACTAAAGTAAAATCGGCATCTCCTCCACTAGCAATTGGATTAGCCAAAACCAAATCACATTCTTGAGCATTTCCCAAAGCTGGTATAAACCTCACTAAAGCAAGAGTATCTCCAGACTTTTTGTTTGCAGGCATATTAGTTATTGTAATCTTTCCTAAATTCAATCCAATAGAATCGGATTTGAAATCCATTGGATATAACATAGAAGAATTAAAAATCAAATCAGTTTGAAGACTAGTAATACTTGATGTGCTAAGACTAATTGCATTTTCTAAAATTATAGGAATTTTGATTACCACTCCAGTATTAGCTTCCATTCTATTTATCTTAAATGTTAGCTTTGCAGTATCTTTATTACTTATTCCTTCACCAATAATATTATAAACTAAAGTATCAGATTGAGTAATTATATTCACTTTTGCACTATGCAAGCCAACTCTATTTGGAATAAATCTAAATTCTATATTTTTTGTTTGAGCAAAATCCAAATTGAATGGAGTTATTAAATTGATAACTTGAAATGTTTTTGCATCAGCACCACTTATAAATACTGAATCAGTTGTGAATTTATAATTACCATTATTAACTAAGCAATCAACTATAATTGAATCTTTGCTTTTATTTACAAGGCATTTTTTCATATCAATATCAATTCCCTTTGGAGAAGGTGCAACAATTGAAAATAGAATATCTGAAGTGTCCACTTCTGAAATAAAAAATTTTGAATCCCAGATTTTAGCCGTCTTATCCAAACTACCTGTTACTATTTTGATACCATCTTTACTTATTGCAATACAATTAACACTGCTTTTATGACCCGCTAAAGTGAGAATTTCTTCACCAGTGTTGATATTCCATATTTTAGCAGTATTATCGTTACTACCTGTTACTATTTTTTTGCCATCTTGGCTTAAAGTTACACTTGTAACATAATCTGTATGCCCTGTTAAAGTACGAATTTCATTGCCAGTATTTGCATACCAAATTTTAGCAGTTTTATCATAACTACCTGTTATTATTTTGGTACCATCTTGACTTATTGATACACTATAAACAAGATTTTTATGCCCTGTTAAAGTGCGAATTTCATTGCCAGTATTTGCATCCCAAATTTTAACAGTTTTATCATAACTGCCAGTTACAATTTTACTCCCATCTTGACTTATAGCTACACTATTAACACAACTAAAATGACCAGTAAAAGTATTAATTACTTTGCCAGTGTTTGCATCCCAAATTTTGGCAGTTTTATCTCTACTTCCAGTTACTATTTTATTGCCTTCTACGCTGATAGCAACTCCATAAACATGATCTGAATGTCCTATTAATGTACGAATTACTTTGCCAGTGTTTACATCCCAAATTTTAGCTGTATTATCGCCACTACCTGTAACTATTTTACTTCCGTCTTGACTAATCGCAACACTATTGAGCCAACTAGTATGACCAGTTAATGAGTGTATCTCTTTACCAGTGACTACATCCCATATTTTAGCTGTATTATCACTACTACCAGTTACAATTATATTTCCATCTTGGCTTATATCTACACTACTGACATTACTAGTATGACCTAATAATGTCTTAATTGAATCCATATTTACTTTACTAAATCTATTTTGTTTTATTTTAATTAAACATTTATCACTTACTGGTTTTGGTATATTTGTCCAAGTGTATTTTAGTCCAGTAGCGGAGTTTGTTATAATGTTCCAATTTACTCCATTATCAATACTATAATCTAAGCTAACTGTATCTTGTGCTGAAATCCCTTCCCAAGTAATATCTTCATTGGTTCCGACAACAAATTTCTCAGTACCATTTGGTTGAGTTAATTTGAGATTTTGGCTATATGCTGGTAGCCAATAACTAAAAAGTAATACAATAAGTAGAAGTAGTTTTTTCATAAAAAAGTAATTTGAAGTCAATGTAATATATCAATTTACGAAATAATACTAAATAATTTGCAAACCATTTGCAAATCCTTTGCAAACAAATTCAAAATGGTTTTCTTTGTGTTAATTTCATTTTTCATATTTTCGTTTAAAATTTTTTAAAACATTATGGAAAAACAAAATGAAACCCATCACAAACCCAATCTGTCAGTTGGATAATGAATCTCAAGAAAATTTCGACTTATTCCTAAAATTTGTTGATTTAGGATCAATTAGTAATGTTTATGCAAGAATACAAGGCAAATTTAGTATGAGAAAGTTGTA
>JAPLFM010000014.1:0-1996 GCA_026390675.1 Candidatus Kapaibacterium sp.
AGCTAGATAATATTTATTATCACTTACAGTAACATTTAAAGGATTTGGTCTTTTAGATTGATTAATTTCAAATGCTAATTGGGACCTTGAAACTTGTCTTGTAGAAATATCAATTGAAATAGGCATGTTAAGTTCCTTCAGTTAAAAATTTAGTATCTGTTTTACCAGTAAATCTATTTTGTTTAACTGAAATTAAACAAGCGTTTGTACTGATAAAGCTCATATAATCATTCACTATATCCCAATAACTTATATTAAAATAATCTCCGACCCAATTAACATATATTTTAGTATTGGTATCATAACTCAACTCAATTGAACTTTGATTAGGTTTACTAAATGTATTCAACAAATATTTGGCAAGTGAAGCACATAAACCGTAATCTTCTTGAAGTCTAAACCAAAATGCATTTCTAATATTTTTAGCCTGCTGAACGACTATACCATCTTTATCTTTGTAATTTAATTTACTGCTAAATGTTATCCCCAGCCAGAAATATATGAAAGATTTTACAATATTATTTGTTTGTGTATTAATTGCAGTTATATCATCATAACTTACACTTGTATCAATACCATCAATCAAAAAATCAACTGCTGTATGCACTTTCAGTACTTTGTTTCTAAGTAAAAAATTATATGTTTCTGTACCATCTAAATAATAAAAATTACTAGCTGCATAAATTGTTTCATCTGTAATATTATTGCCATCTATCTTAAAAACATCAGGTATATGAAGATGAGAATCAAATATACATTTAGCTTCATATTTTCTTTCTGATAGTATTGAAGTTGTTTCTGTGATGAATTTGTCAGCATCATCGCCTCTCTTAAACTGAGAATCAATGTTAACTTCAGCAGAGCGTATTAAAGTTGATCCTTGTTCTAATTCAACAGTCTCATTAGTTGAATGTAAGTAATCAATATTTCTTTCTGTACTAGTAATATCAAAATCACTACCTACATCATCAGTTGTGTTAAAATTTTCTTTTATTCTACTAAAATTATATTTCAAATTCCCAATACAAGGCAATGTTTCTAATGTAATAATAGTAGTACCTGTTGGCATTGTTTCAACATCAATTGTCAGATTATCATAATAAACTAATGCAGACGCAAAGTTTTCACTAATGTCTTTGTAAAAGTCATATACATTTTGATATTTTGCTAGTGATACATTTTTATATCTATCTGAATAATCTAAATGTCCTCCTGCATTTTCTCCATTGCCTTGAATAAATCCAATTATATATAATTGGTCAGGAGTCAAAAATGCAGAACCAACATTATTTCTAAATTTTATATTATCATGTGGGAATCTTCTATCACCATTTGCATTATTATAATTAACATTTATTTCGTTGCTTCTAAGATAACTTCTACTTATTTCTTGCTGTAAATAACAAATCCAATAGAACAATATTGAGAAAGGATGGCATTCTAAATAGCCTGTTACAGGCTCTTGAAATAATTTATAAGTATCAGCACCATCTACAAATTCATGTACATGGGTTCTATTAGCCACTCCTTTTAATGTATATGGATAAGATGCAAGAACACCTGAAGAAGCTAACAAACCTAAACCAGTAGTATCATTCGTATCTCTTGTTTTTTTAACTGCATCAAACATTTTTACATTTTCTAAAACAGCTCTACCAATATTAAATAGAACTATGTGAATTTCAGATTTAATAGGAATACCTTCTTGGTTTAATCTGCTTATTATGGATTTAATCCCTGGTGTTTTCCTTTGAATTCCAGCAAATTCATTATACCATTTAGTTCTAACTGAATTCCTATCGCTTTGCAATATCCAAGTATTTGTATAATATTTATCTGTATCCATAGTTGGATTTTCCAAATTGACAATGATATATTGCAATTCAGCAGGCATTTCATAAGCACTTAATTGTATTTCCAAAGTTGGTGTGTCCATCATACCTATTTTAAGCTCACCGACATTGCGTTCAATATCAGCTACATTTTTTAAAATAGT
>JAPLFM010000014.1:2080-3828 GCA_026390675.1 Candidatus Kapaibacterium sp.
CAGGAATAATAAATAATCTAAAATAATCATTTGTTTGAGCATTGTACCATTCTTTACAATAAATGGTCTCTCTATGTAGTAGTTCTGTTGGCATATTAGATTTCTAAATTAATAAGGGAAATTACCTAAAAACTTTTGTTGAAATTCAGCTGTAACAATTCGATTCCCAGCATCATCTATTTCTGTATTTACGCTCATTAATTCCACTGCAAGACAATAATCTGGATTTATATAATTAGCCCATCCAGCATTATCCCCAAATAAAAGAAGTTGATTTGAGTCAAGTGTCTCCATTAATATATTATAAGCCAACTGACCATAAAACAATCTACCATTCTCAACAAAATTATAAAATCTGTCAAATATAAATGGTAAAAAAGTTATAGTGAACATAGTTCTTTTAAGCTTAAATGATTTAATTTCATTAGATATAAATTGACTACTTTCTATTTCCAAAGCTTCTTTCTTATGCACAGTTGAGACTCCCCATATTTGCTTCCCAATTAAAGGTGAAACTAAAGATTCTATATCAAATGTTGTCATATATCCAGGTGCTGATAAACCAGGTATTATTCCATTTGTTGAATAAATCCCATAAGACATACTGCAATTATCAAGTGTGTGAACTGGCATATTAACCTACAATACTTAATTTTTTAATTTTAGATTTTTGAAACTCAGCAGATATTTTATTGCTATCCATTGTTAAGTTTCCACTTAATTCAATTGCTTGTCTTGAAGAGAAAGTACTATGCAATTTCTTATTTTCTTTAATAAGTTGTTCGTTTTGTTTGATAGTTTGATATAGCATATCATTTGTAATGTCCAGCTTATCGTGTATCTTTCGTAATTCCATTGAACTGTGTTTGTCTTTTTTCTCAAGCTCTCTTTCAAGTGCTATTGAAAAATAAACTTTTTGATTTTCAAGTTGCAACTTTTTCTGTTCTAATTGTGCTGTTATAGCTAACTTGTTAGTAATTAATTCAGGTTTGACTTTTACGAAATAATCAGATAAAGAACCACCTGTTTTATTAACCCAACGTAAAGCATCTTCATTGCCTGGTGCTAAAGTACCACGAGCTGTAACAACAGATTCATCAACTGACAACCTTGCTGGTATATCATCTGAAGTTTGTGTTCCGGGTCCTTTCAATCTGACCACTCCTCTAAATGCAGTTACGGCATTTTTAGCTACACCTAATAACCCTTTAACAAGTCCAATAGCAGAAAATCCAGCAATTGTACCTGCGACAGGACCTAACATTCCAATTGCAGAGGCTAAAATTTGAGGTATGTAAATATCAATTGACTTGCTCACAATATCAAACATACTTGCTAAAATAGTTTTTCTGAAAGCAACACCAATATTCTCCCCTGCAGCTACTAATCCACCAAATTGCGTAATTGCTACTCCAGCTGAGTCTTGAACGAAAGTTGTCAAAGTGTCTGATTGCTGTTCTGTAAATTCTTTACTTTTTACAATTGCTTCATAAAAAGTCTTGTTCTGGTCTTTCATTACAGCATCAGTTGTTGGCTTTTGTTTTTTAATTATTTCTTGCTGTTTAGCAAGATTAACTTTCAAATTTTCATCCAAAGTTGCTTTTGATGTTTTTGTAACTTCTTCAAAGCTTTTTACAAATGCTATTTGAGCTTTCAACCAAAATTCAGATGACTTGCTTGCATTATCTCCACTTAATGCAGTTCTTTGTTCTTCTAATCCAGCCATTTTAATAAAGAACTCAGATTCA
>JAPLFM010000134.1 GCA_026390675.1 Candidatus Kapaibacterium sp.
AATCCTGTCTCAAAACATGTAGTAGAACGGACATTCTTATCTATATCCTATATTCGTAGGGGCCAAAGCAAGCTCTACCCCTACAACCTCTCATATTCATACGATGACTTTATCTTCACGTCATTGTGTGCTTGTTACGGAATCAAAACTTTGCATTTTCTTTTACCCCCTTATTCAAAGGGGGCTAGGGGGTTTTGATTTGTATTTCTCCTCAAACTTTTCCGAAGGTTCAAAACCTTCGGAAGGATGAACCAGTACCGATTCATCCGATGACTCAAAGTCATCGGATGAATACATTAAACATTAACCATTACCTAATCACACTAATTATCATATTCTGATTAATACTTTCTGTATTAAATAACCCAAAATACTGACCTGATGGTAAATTCTTCAAATTCATTTTGGCTTTGCCATTTTGTGTTTTCTCAAGTGGAATAATGCTTACAACCTCTCCCAAAACATTTATCAACTTAAACTCAGCCAATCCATTATCAGCATTTGAATATTCAATTTCAATATTATCATTCGCTGGATTAGGAAAAACAGTAAATAAATTTGTTTGTATTGTTCCATTCAAAAATCTTGCTCCACCATCATAGCATACGTCAGTAAGAGTAAGTTTGCCATCAATTAGAGTAATATCTATATTATTGCCTATAGTTTGAACATTACTTAATTTTAAAGAACTAAAATCAGAGTTACCTAAAGCAGTTTTGAATTTAAGTCTGGCTATTTCATTTGTATTATTGGTTTGAAATGATACATTACTTAAACTTAGTTTTAAACTATCGTCAATATAAGTTTTACTGAAGTTATCTAAAGAATACAACAGAGTTTTGTTTACCGTAAAATCAGCATTTATTATTGTTACACCAGCATTAGTAAGATTAGAACCATTCAATATATAAATTGGAACTTCAACATCATCTCCTACTTTTGCTTCAATACTACCAACTTTTAATGTAATATTTGGAAATTTAGTTATTCCAATTATATCACTTTTTAAAATTAAATTACAAGTATTAAAATTGAAAGTAATATTGATACTATCTTTTAAAGTATTTGAAGATAAATAATTAAAACTTATTTTAGTTTTAGAATTAGCTGGAATTTTAATTGGAAATGCATTGTTATCCAAACTAAATGGACTATTTAAACCACTTATATTATTTAATATTATATCTCTATTACCGTTATTGTGAACTAAAATATCACCTGATTGAGCATTACCTTGTGTAGTGTTTATTTCTAACTTATCTATTACAACTTTTGGTATATCAATAGTTCCAGTATAATTTATATTTTGAGATTTATTACATATTGAATCAATTATAGTCAATGTACCATTAAAATTACCTTCGTTTGGAAGTCCTAAAAATTTAATTGAATATTTATAATTTTCATTTTGATTTAAGTTTGTTTTTGTTTCTAAAGTACTAAATTCATTTGAAAGTTTGATTCCAAATCTTGTAGTTAAATTTCCAAAATTTATTAAACTTATACTCGTATCTTTAGCTTCGTTAGGACATAAATATCCCAAATTAATATTTTGTACTAGTGAACTTATATTTATAGAGTCTTTTTTAGAATTTATATTTATTTTTAAAACTTTGTTATTTAGAGAATTGCTATAAATTTCTAAAATCGCACTTTTAATACCAAAAGAATTAGAATTAAATAAAATAGGTAAATAAGCAAAACTAATTGAATCAATATCAAAAGGTAGATTTTTTTGAATTGTAAAATTTGAATTATCTTTCCCTATAATTTTTATTGAATCAATTGTTAAAATACCATTCCCAATATTTTTAATTTGAACTGAGTCTAAAACTGAATTTTCACAAATTATATTTCTAAGTGAAATAGTACTAACACTTTGAATTTCAGCTCCTTTATCTATTCCTTCACCAAATAGCTGAATCATAGCTGGACTGCCTTGAGCATCAAAATCAAACATTAGTCTGCCACTTGTTCTGCCAACATCACTTGGTTTGAATTTCAAATCCAATTTTGCTGTGTCACCAGCTTTTAAAATTAAATTGCCACCGCCAGAAATTGTACTAAAATCTATATCATTTGGACCTAAGTAATAAGCATTATTAATAGTTAGATTGAATTTTCCTGTATTAATAATTGTAATAGCTTTTAGAGAATCTTTCTTGTTATTTATTAAAACTTTTCCAAAATCAATAAAATCGTTTAAAACTTGAAAAGAAGGTTGGACACCCTCACCAATTATATTTTGTACAAGAGTATCAGTTTGTGTAATAATATTTATTTTAGCTTGATGAAGTCCAACTCTTTTAGGTTGAAATCTAAGTTCAACAGTTTTACTAGAATTAGAATCAACAATAAACATTGGGAACCCTGAAACTTGACTAAAAGCACTTGCATCAGTTCCAGTAAAGTAAATAGAATCTACTCTAAATGGATAATTTCCTTTGTTCATTACAAAGCTTGAAATCAAAGAGTCTTTTGAAATCCCCACCAAACACTGCTTCATATCAATATCTTGACTTACTGGAGATGGAGCTACTATTGAAAATACAGTATCTGATTGATCTTCTTGCAGATTTGCATCGTTGAAATTCCATATCCATACATTTTCATAACCGCAAGCAATAATTTTTTCTTGATTCTTAGAAAAAGCTATTGATGAATTTAAAGGTGGCATTATATTAAAATTATAAGTATTTAATAAACTACCACTATTTATATCCCAAATATTTACAATTCCACTTCCATCAATAGAAATTAGAGATTTTTTATTATTTGAGACAAATAGAGAAGTAATTAAAACTTTACTTCCACTAAGTTTATTAAGAAGTTTACCTTTAATATCAAAGATCAATATCTCTCCCTTAATATCTCCTGAAATAATTTTAGAATTATCAAAATCAAAAGTAATATAATTTAATGCTGAATTAATTTTAAAAGTATTAATTAATGAAAAATCAATTGAATTCCAAAGATAGAATTCATTATCCCAACCAGCACTTACAAAATATTTTCCAGTATTATCAAATTTTATATTCGATAAAACAGTATTATGTTTAGTTAAAGTTTTAATGAGTAAACTATTTTCAATATCCCAAATTTTAACAGTATGATCTCCTGAACCAGAAACTAATATTTTTTCATCAGGTGAAATATCTAATGAATTAATGCATTCTAAGTGACCAATAAAAGTTTTAATATTATATAAAATATTATTGTCAAACTCCCATATTTTAACTGTTTTGTCCCAGCTACCTGAAATTAATTTAGTACCTGTTTTATTGAATTTTAAACAAGTAATCCATCCATTGTGTCCCTTTAAAGTGTTTACTAAGCTACCAGTTTCTATATCCCAAATCTTAATATAAGAGTCATAGCTGCCTGAAACAATTTTACTGCCATCAGGACTTATAAGCAAGCAAGTTATAATATCTGAATGTCCTTTGAGAGTGTTAATTAATTTGTTATTTACTAAATCCCAAATAATAATTTCTCTATCTGCGGCATATAATAATTTAGTACCATCATGACTTATTTCAAAAGAACTTATATAACCTACATAGTCATGATGAATTAATTTTAAGGAATCATTGGTATCTTGAATAAATTGTTTAATTTTTACTAAGCAAGATTTACTTTCAGGTAAAGGAATTTTCTTCCAATTATACTTTAAGTTTGTAGCTTGCGATGTTAAAATGTTCCAATTTTTACCATTATCATTACTATACTCTAAGATACAAGTATCTTTTGGTGAAATCCCTTCCCAAGTAATTAATGTATCAGAGCCAGAAACAAAGGTTTCTCCTCCATTCGGTTTTGTTAGCTTTAAAGTTTTTTTATTTATTCTGAATCCTCTGTAACCACAGTTTACGCTTAAATATTTTGTACATAAATCTGTTTCAAATTCAAATAGTTCATAATTTAAGTTTGAATCAATAGGTTGACATCTTATACTTAGCTCTTTATATGTATTTTTCGGAATTAATATTGGAAAATTTTGATTTAATATTGAAAATACATTTGATGAATTTCTCAATTTAATATTAGTAACCAAAATATCGCTATTTTCTGCATACATTCTAATTATAGTATCTTTGATAATTGGGTTTGAAATTTCCCCAAATGAAAGACTATTTGGTTCTAAAGTAAGTATGCCATTATTTTTTTGATATTTATTATATATCGCAGTATTTTTTATATTTATATTACTTAATTCTACAAAAGTATTACCATTATTACAAGTAACACCACTTTCCCAATCAACTTCACAAGACAAAGCCCCCTGAACTTTATTACTTATGTATATAACTATATCTTCAATTTGTTCTATAGATTTAACACCATCAAAATACAAGCCTCCAGTTTTTATTGACAACTCTTTTAAAGATGATTTTATAAAACTATAGTCATTACTTTTATCCGAGAAAATAATTGGATAAAATTCAATATTGTACTTCTTACAAGTATCAAGACATTGTTGTAATTCATTATTATTTAAATTATACCAAGAACCATCTGTTAATAAGATAGCAATTTTTTTGTTTTTACCATTTTTGACTATATTAAATAATCCAGTTTTTTCATTTAATAGTTGTTCATTAAAATCATTACCTCCAAATTCATAAATGTATTTAAGTGGATTTAATATCTTTGCTGTATCTGTTGTAAAATCATTTATAATAAAAGCATTAGTATTGCAGATTTGCAATGCAAATTCAGAATTTTGAGATTTTATAAATTTACAGACATTTTTAACTGTGGTTTTACTTAGTTTAAGTGGCATAAATATTGGACCCTCATTGTTAAGTATCATAGATCCCGATACATCTATACTCATTGCTACAGAAACTGTTTTTAACGGTGGTGGCTTGGGACAACTCACATTAGTAATTTTTCTATTTATACCATTTTCAGTTATAGTAAGCTCTGAAGCAGATGGTCGCACTTGATTTCCATCAATATCAAAAACAAAAAACTTCGCTTTCATTGTTGGAAAGTTGGTTGTGTCTATATCAAATATAGATATACTTTGCCCATAAAGACTATGAGCAAAAGACAAAAGTAATATAATAAGTAGTTTTTTCATAAAAAAGTAATTTGAAGTCAATGTGATATATCAATTTACGAAATAATACTAAATAATTTGCAAACCATTTGCAAATCCTTTGCAAACAAATTTAAAATGGTTTTCTTTGTGTTAATTTCATTTTTCATATTTTCGTTTTAAATTTTTTAAAAATTATGGAAAAACAAAATGAAACCCATCACAAACCCAATCTGTCAGTTAGATAATGAATCTCAAGAAAATTTCGACTTATTCCTAAAATTTGTTGATTTAGGATCAATTAGTAATGTTTATGCAAGAATACAAGGCAAATTTAGTATGA
>JAPLFM010000327.1 GCA_026390675.1 Candidatus Kapaibacterium sp.
AAATCAATCTGGAAAGAAAATATACACTGGCTACATTCATTTAACGATAAAGAAATGAGAAAATTACAAATTGAAATTGATTACATAAATACTCAATATCCAAAAATAGAACTTTTAGAACTAAAGAAAGATAGAGTAAGAGACTTAGAATGGAAACAGGTTGGGACAAGATTAACTCAAGTACCTACACAGGCTGATTTCTCTAATTATATGAAAGAATCTAGCAAAATTGAGAAACATAACCGAAAATCAAGTATATATCATAACAAAGAGAATGTAAAAGCAATGGACAAATACAAAATTATTGTAGCAGAGATTTATAGAAATTTAGGAGACTTTGATAAGAGTATGGAAATTATAAATAGAATAGAGAATATTGAACATAAAGAGATAAAAAATGCTTTTGAAATTGAATGTGAGAAGAAGAACGATAAAGTTTTTGTTTTTGATATGATTCCTAATATAGATTTATGAAATATTAAGATATTTTTGTATGTTACGTTTTTGATGTTGTGGTTTTTGACTAAAGTGTTGGAAATGTGAAGAAGTGAGTTTTTTATAAAATTTAATATTGAGGTATAGTATGAGTGGAGATTTTTCAAAAAAAGTTAGTGATACTGTAAAAAAAGCTATTTCTGATCCTAATCTAAAAAAAGGAGAAAAAGTTGCAAAAACTTTAGGATATTTAAGTAGTATAGTTATAGGGGTTATAGGTTTAATTAAAAGTATTAAAAAATAAATTGGTGGTGTTTTATGAGTGAGTTCTTTTCATTTTTGAAAACAATAGTCATAGTATTTGCAAGTTTATTGGCATTGGTTTTAATCCTTTTATCTTTGCCAAAATCAAAACTTAGAAATTTTGTATTTAAGATATTTGGTTGGGGTTCATATTGTGCTACTGCTGTAAGTGCTATTTACGTTGTAAGTCCAATTGATTTAATCCCTGACTTTATTCCAGTTGTAGGTCAATTGGATGATGTGGGTGTGGCAATATTTGGGATCATAAACCTAATAGTTGGACATTATTTTATTAATAAAACTAATGAAAGTGAAACGAAATTAATTGTAAATAAAAATACAAAAAAAGAAGTATAAAATATGCAAAATATAATTATTGTAAATAAACTATATGATGAGCCAGGATTTTATGGCACAAAACATAGTAAAGAAGAAATCACAAGTATATTACAAAATGTAAAAGAACCAACATTAGGTATTTTGGGAATGATATTAATATCTCCATTATTAATGCCATATATTATTTATAAGGAATTGATTCAAAGTGAAAATGACGACATTTTGAGAAAACTCGAAGTTAATTATAATTTAGAAGGCGACGAATATTTTAAAGAACATTTCCATCCTTACATAAATCAAATGATTGTGATTTTACCTCAGTTCGTTAAATCATATTCTGACTTTAATAATAAAATATTTTCAAATAATTTAATATCTAATAAGAATTTTGAAATTTTAATTCCAAAATATAGTGGTAATGAGTTATATATAATTGATTTGGATACCGCCAAAAATGTATTTCTGATCAATGATTTAGTCGTTGGACAATATAACTATAATCGTCAGTTTCATTCACTTACACCTTTATCAGATTATAGTTTTCATAAATGGAAGTTTATTACTTCAAATTTATTCAATTGTTTTAGAAATATTGGAGCTACACATATTTCTATTCATTCAATTCAGAGTAATCAATCTGATATAAATTTTCAATCAAAATCAATAAAAGGTGATACAAATAAAGTAAAATTTAATTTTGGATTTACTGACGAATTTTCTTTTATTACAAACTTTGAAAATCCAATTTATGATAGTGAAAAAGCTTTATTTCATTCACAATTTTTTAAAAATGAGTTACCCATTACTTATGATTATGCAAAAGGACTAATTAATACAAAATCAAATGGTAATTTGGATTATAATGAAAGTGTAAAATTTAATTTTGATTTATCAATTGATTTATTAAACTTTTATCAAAATAATATAAGGAACGAATATGTTCGTTTGTTTAATATCAACATTGTTTTCTAAGTTGATTATAAATAATTACTAAATTCAAAATCAATAGATTCCCTCCCTGTCGCTTTAGTAATTACATTTGCATTTTACTTTTATACAAGTTATTAAAGGTTTTGAAATGATTAAGAAAATACTTCCCAATGGAGATGTAGTCGAGAAAGTAAACCATTTGGAACAAACCATTGAAGAGAATGTCAATGATATGATTGCTGGCTTCTTTAGTTCACAGAGTTTATATCAAGAGGAAATTACCAAGATTTATACTGATGCATATAAATCTATTAAGATTAGGGACTTTGATGAATCAAGAAAAGTTGAAATAGAGTTTATAAAGTATTTATATATTGCCAAATCAGCTTTAGATAATAATGTTGATCTACATCTAGTTCCAAAAATTATTAACATTGCATTAAAGAAAACTGCTATTTATGAAGATTATGTTATGCTCTCCAATTTTGTTCTAACTCATTTAAAATTTAAAAGGTGGGCTAAAAAGATCTATAAACTAAGCTTTCATTTATTATTTTATAATGAACAAGGTTTGGAAAGTATTAAAGTGTCCGCAAATAGAACTTATTTTTTAAAACATTTACTAATAGAAGAAAATGAAATAGAAACTGTATTACATTTTATTTCTTTAAATAGTGAAAAAGAAAATTCAAATTCAGAAAATTACTGTGATTGTTTTAAGAATAATTTGAAGCATGTTATTTTTAAAGATATATATTTAGTAACTTGTTGTAAAGACAAAGGTAGGGAAAGTAGGTGTGCTTGGTTAGATTTTTATACTGTTAAAATTCAAAGAGAAAGACAGATACAAGTAGAAATAATTTTTAAAAACTATTTATATGAAAATGGTTTTGAAAATAATTTAGATAAATATAATTCAGTTCCTGACGGTTATTATCCTAATGATCAAACTATGTCTGATTTAAAAGCTAAATATTTGAAAGATGAACCTTATGTTAGAGTTGAAAGATTTAGTCTAGAACAAAAGAGACGATTTAACGAACAGCCACCATTTATTAGAAATTTATAAGATAAAGGATTAGTATAATTTTGATAAGTTCAATTGCGTCCAGCTTTAGCAGAATCAGAATAAGAGAAATATAAAATAAATAACGATTTACTTATTGAATCTGATTTTTATAAAGAAATTAAGAAAAAATTATCAAAAATAATTTTAGTTTTTGGATAAAGTCTTTTGAATGCTTTAATTTGCTAAAATGTATTTGACAAATTATAATAAAAGAAAAATTGAAATTAATAAAAAAGATATTTAAGTGGACTTTTAGTCTAATAATTGGGTTTCTACTTTTCTCATTAGTATGGGTAGTAGCTTATAAATTTATCAACCCACCAATCACTTTACACATGTTTTTCAGATTATTTGAAGGATATGGAATTGATAAAGAATGGAAAGATTACGAAGAAATTTCTCCATATTTCTTTAAAGCTTGTATTGGTGGAGAAGATGGAAGGTTTATGACACACGAAGGTGTGGATTGGAAAGCAGTAGAAGATGCTAAAAAATACAATGAACGCAATGCTGGTAAAAAGAAAAGAGGAGCTTCTACTATTACTATGCAAACAGCAAAAAATGCTTTTCTTTGGCAAGGAAGGAATTATGTTCGTAAAGCAATGGAAGTATATTTCACTTATTTAATTGAGTATTTTTGGGGTAAGAAGAGAATACTAGAAGTTTATGCAAATATTGTCGAACTTGGTGAAGGTGTTTATGGAGTGGAGGCAGCCTCGCAAAAGTTCTTTCATAAGCCTGCGATTAATCTGACTTCAAGGGAAGCAGCATTAATAGCTGCTGTTCTCCCCAATCCAATTAGATGGTCTCCAGCAAAACCAACTGAATATATTGAAAAGAGAGTTGCTTTTATACAAGGTAGAATGGGTGTGGGTATTCCAAAAAGGGATAAGAAATGAGCAAAAGCAACGAAACCCCAATGATGAAGCAATACAACCAAATAAAAAGTAAATACCCAAATACAGTTTTACTTTTTAGAATGGGTGATTTTTTTGAAACTTTTGGAGATGACGCTGGCATTACAGCAAGAGTTTGTGGTATCGCCTTGACCAAAAGAAATAATGGTGCTGCTGGAGATATGGCTCTTGCTGGCTTTCCACATCATCAGTTAGATGCCTACTTACCAAAGTTAGTAAGAGCTGGTCATAGAGTGGCAGTTTGTGAGCAATTGGAAGATCCCAAATTAGCACGTGGAATTGTAAAACGTGATGTAATTGAAGTAGTTACTCCCGGAGTGGCACTTTATGACAAACTACTTGAATCAAAAAAGAACAATTATCTTGCAGCTATTGATATAGCTTACCAAAGAGGTGGAATGACTTTGGCTGCTCTTTCATTTTGTGATGTTTCCACAGGAGAATTTTTTCTAACAGAACTACCTTTTGATAGACTTGCTGACACATTAGAATCTATTAGCCCAGCTGAAATTCTGATTAATAAGTCGAATAAAGAAGTAATATTAGCTTTGACTGAAAAGCTCTCTTTCAAGCCTGCGATTACTAAATTAGAAGATTGGCTTTTTGATTTTGAATTTGGCAAAGAGCAATTACTCAAACATTTCAAAACTCAAAGTTTGAAAGGATTTGGAGTAGAAAATTACACAATTGGAATTTCTGTTTCTGGTGTAATAATTAATTATATTTCCGAAACTCAAAAGACATATCTGCCTCAAATCAAGAAACTCTCTGAATATAATCCATTTGATTATATGACATTAGATTTCTCTACAAGAAGAAATCTTGAAATTACTTTTTCTATGTGGGAGGGTGGCAAGCAAGGCACTCTTTATGATATTTTAGACAAATCACTAACTCCAATGGGTGGAAGACTTTTCAAAAAGTGGATTAGTCGCCCTTTACGTAATATTGATAAAATCAATGAAAGACTTAAAGCTGTTAGAGTTTTAGTAGAGAGATACCAAGAGAGAGCAAATTTAAGGAGAATATTACATCAAGTTAGTGATTTGGAAAGATTAATTTCAAAAGTATGTACAGGCAGAGCCAATCCAAAAGATGTACTGAATATAATGTATAGCTTGAAACTATTGCCTGAGATTAATAATCTAATTAAAGAATTTAATAATGATTCTTTGAACAAAATTATAAGTAAATTTAAATACCTTACTGAAATTGTCGAGCTAATTGAAAATGCAATTAATCCAGAAGCAAGTGTAAACATAGGAACAGGAAATACATTCAAAAGTGGCTTTAATGCTGAACTTGATGAATATCTTGAAGCAAAATATTCTGGCAAGAGTTTATTGAATAAATATCAAGCTGAAGAAAAAGAGAAATCAGGGATTGCAACACTAAAAGTAAGCTATAATAACGTATTTGGGTATTATATCGAAATTTCTAAAATGCAAGCGAAGAATGCACCCGAATATTATGAACGAAGACAAACTCTTGCCAATGCAGAAAGATATACTACTCCAGAACTAAAACAACTTGAAACAAAAATACTTGGTGCTGAAGAAAAAATTTCATCACTTGAAATTGATTTGTTCAATCAACTTAGAGAAAAAATTGCTTATGTAACCGAAGAAGTGCAAGCAAATGCACAGCTAATTTCAATTATTGATTGTTTGCAATCTTTTGCTGAGGCATCGCAAGAATATAATTATTGCGAGCCAATAGTGGACGAAAGTGATGATTTGATAATCACAAATGGAAGGCATCCAGTAGTTGAAAAACTTCTACCTCATGGTGAAACTTTTGCAACGAATAATACTAAACTAACTTGTGATGATGAGCAAATTCATATTATTACTGGTCCAAATATGGCTGGTAAATCTTGCTATTTGAGGCAAGTTGGACTCATAGTGTTGCTTGCTCAAATTGGTTGTTTTGTTCCGGCTAGTTATGCAAAAGTAGGTTTGGTTGATAGAATTTTTACAAGGGTTGGAGCTCAAGATAATATAATCGCTGGCGAAAGTACATTCTTGGTAGAAATGCAAGAAGCAGCTAATATTATCAATAATGCAACAAAGAAAAGTTTGATATTACTTGATGAAGTTGGTCGTGGAACGGCTACATTTGATGGGATTTCAATTGCTTGGTCTATTTCGGAGCATATACACGATGCTATTGGTGCAAAAACCTTGTTTGCTACACACTATCACGAGCTAAATGACTTAGCAAGTAGATTTGATCGCATAAAGAATTATAAAGTAGAAGTAATTGAATCGGATTCTAAAATTATCTTTACTCATAAGTTATTATCTGGTTCGAGCGATCACTCATTTGGTATTCACGTGGCACGAATGGCTGGCTTGCCAATGGATATTATAAATAGAGCAAATGAAGTAATGAGTTCACTTGAAAAAGATTCTAATCAAGAAAAAATTATTGATGAAAGCCAAACAAGAAAGCCCCATACTTCTTCAATTAGCAAAAAAGAAAACTCTAAAGATTTTGGTCAGCTTGCAATATTCGAAATCCAAGATGATAAAATTAGAGACAAACTTCGCACATTACAAATAAACAGTATGACACCAATTCAAGCACTACAATTACTATCTGAATTACATATTGAAGCAAAGAAGTGAAGTGCTCCCCAAAATTAGGACTTTTGTTGTTCTAAAAACATTGCTAAGAGACCTCACCCCGACCCTCTCCGAGCGGAGAGGGAGCAATAAATTTTCAATTTTTCCATTTCAGTTTTTGCAGTGATTTAGAGTTTTTTTATGTGTTTTTATTTTTTTTTTCTTATCAACCTGAATTTATTTCAGGGTATTTTTTCTGTTTAGATGTCTGACACCTTGGAGGTGTCGGACATCTTTAAAACTTTTAACTTTCAAACAACATTGCTAAGAACCCCACCTCAGTCCTCCCCATTTTTTCAAGTTTCTTTGAAACTTAGAAAAGGGGAGGAAGAAACCAAAACTAAAGTCAGTTTTTGGAAAAATTTTCCAAATAAGTTTTCCAAAATTCGTTTTTTGTCAAATAACGGCAATAATTAATTTGAATTAATTTAGACTTCTTAAAAACTAATACAAAATCAAGATGGCGGAAAACAAATTGCTGTCGCAATTTTCCAAATAAGTTTTCCAAAAGTTATTTTACTAATGATTAAGATTTACTTTATACTAAATATAAATTTTCATTTAATCTTTTCTATCCCATTATTTCCC
>JAPLFM010000143.1:0-6099 GCA_026390675.1 Candidatus Kapaibacterium sp.
ACACTGATGAACTAAGTAGATTAGGTTTAGGTTATTCTTTAGGTGGGGGAACTGCATATAGTTTTACTTTATTTAATACTTGCATGATGCTTGACTTAAATCTTCTCTATGCATCACCCAATTCAATTTTAAGTGCAGATGGTAGAACAAATATGAATTATATAAATGTTGGACTAGCTTTGAGTGTAGCATTATGATAAAAATATATTCAAAAGTTTTAATTGTTATTACTTTAACAATATTATTTGCCTCTTGCTCCAATCAAGGCACAAAATCAAGTAAATTTAGATTACATGATGATGTGTTAAGAATATCTAATGATTCTGCTTATAATTATGGGCGTGTTCCAGATACAAGTTATATTAGAAATGGTAAGGCATTGAGAGGTAAAGTTGAATCTGTCGATAGAAAGCTTTATTATGGCAAAGATTCAAGTATTTATTCAAGGACGACTATCAAATTTGTAGATTCAATATATTGTAAAGCATATCCAGATGGAAATATTCCTTATAACAAATTTGAATATATTTCTTACGAAGCATTGGATACTGTATTTTATAATACTTTAAAAAACAATAATATTAAGAACAATGATAAAACATTTAAAGACTCAATGTTTTATGTGGAAAATTATAATAACCCTTTAAATTTTAGAATGATTAGGGAAATAAAAATTAATATTCCTAAAGACTCTATCCCTCGTACACCAGACTCAATACCACTTCCTAAAGATTGTGGATGTCAACCTCTTGAATTGAATGGTCCTAAAATAGATTGTCCAAGTAGAATATTTTCTGATTATTTGGTTGAAGCAAAAATAGGCTATGCTGCATTTACAGATAAATTAGATCAAATAAGTAAAATGAAAGGCACTGACGCTAATTTTGCAGAATTAGTTTTGGCGTATAGATATGGAGATAAAAAGCAATGGGCTTTGGGCTTGGCTTATTCGAGTGGAGTACCTCTTGCAAATCAATTTTCTGGAGAACGCATTACAAGACCAATTGTTATGCTTCACGGTAAAAAAACTTTTGATAGATTCTTCTGTTTGTTTCCTTTTACCTATGCTCAATTTGGAGTAGCTTTAGATAAATTAACTCTTGATTTAGGTAAAATAAGCTTGAGTGATGATTGTTCTAATAAACTAAAATTAGTTGATCCTGGTTTAGATTTATCTATTCCTTTATCTTACGGATTTGGATTTGGGTTAGATATTCCTGTTGTTCCATATATGGATTTGTCTATTGATTTGGGTTATCGTTCTTTGGCTTTTGGTGAATCTCGCATACTTGGTGGATTTAGTAATGTGCCTTCACAACGCAGAGTAAATATGTTGTTGCTTCGTTTTGGTGTTTCATTCTAAGAATTAAGAAGAAAAATATGAAAAAAATATTATTATTAAGTTTAGTCTTTTTAAGTCCAATTATATTTAGTTCTTGCTCTGACTGTCCATTAGTTGAGAGTAAGCCAATTGTTTTTTGTTCTCCAAGGGAGGCAACTGTAACTGAGTTCAATCCAGATATTACACCAATTGTAATTAAAGCAAGCGATGGGGTAACTGATTCAACTTATTACGAACCAGTTAAAGAGTATTCTATTCACTCTTACCAGTTTCCAAATGATGATTCTAATTCTGGAATGACACCAAATGATGAAAGATTTAATAATAAATCATTGATTCCAATTTATCAAAGTGCTTTTAAGTCTTTAGTTGATAACAAGACTTATTATGCTGCTATATTGCAGAAATTTCCTGCTAATGAAGATATTAAAGGTGATTTTATTGTAACTCAGGTAGATACGCTACCACCTACAATTAATCCACTTTTACCTATGTCAGCAAAATTAAGATTCTATGGATTTCTTGCTCCTATTCCTACTTTGAGCTTTAAAAAAGAAAATTCTAATGATTTCTGTACTGATATTATCAAAAGTTTGAGTCAAGCACAATTAACTCAATTAAGAACAAATAAAATTAGATTTGGCGATTCTACTGATTTTGGATCTTTTACGCTTGCTGATATTAAAATTGTAGATATTATTACTGGGAAATTCATTTCAGATCCATTGGTAATTGCTTCTTTGCCTTTAAGTGTGGCAACTTCTATAATTAATCCCTCTGCTTCATTTAAAAAAGTAATTCACGACGTTGTTGTAAAACCGGGTGAAGTTTATTACTATCAAGCAAGAAATGGTCGTGAGTTTGTTTTTGCTATAACAGATATTCGTGTTGGTACTTTTGAACCAAGGAAACGTAGAATGACAGTTATGTTCAATGCTATTAAGTAGTTTATAATTTATTGAAATCAATCAGAGGATTTGATGAACTTTTTTAGAAAATTAATATTCCTAACATTATCACTTTATATGATTTATTGTAGTGAAAAAGTTACAAATAATATCGTTCAAATTAGACCAACTGGAAATTTGAATTTAATAGATAGTAGTTACAATACTGATAAAGATGAAATTGCACCTGTATTAAGACCAATTATAGATAAAGCAATTTCTAATCCATTTTATCGTGAATTTTTAATGCCAAAATCTAATTATAAAGAAATTAGACCTTCTTTTAAATTTGCAAAAGAAGTATTATTTACCAATTATTATAATACCCCAGCATATCAATATTTGACGAGTAATTTTGAACATATTACATTTTTAGATTATAATAGTGGATTTATTTCTTTTTCACATGTTCCAAGTGGTAGCTATTTGAGTAAAATTGGATTACCATTTGAGAATTTGAAAGATATTGAAGGTGGAACAGATATTTTTCAGTTTGAGTTAACTGATAATAATGATGAATTTAAATTTAAAAGGTTAGAATCTATTGGTGTTGTTAATTCACAGTTTTGGGATTCACATCCATTTGCAGCCGATACTATTATTAATGGTAAAAGATGTACAATACTTTTATGGTCATCAGATAAAGATTACCCATATTCTGATTTGATAACTGCCGAAGGTAAAACTATTAAAAGAGGTAATACTGAAATTTATTATTCTTTTAGAGTTGATGGTAAATGGACAAGTGCAAAAAAATTACAAAGAGATATAAATGATTCACTTTCTAATGAAGGAACTCCATTTTTATTCTGTTTGTGTAATAACCCAACTCTCTTTTTCTCTTCTAATAGAAATAATGCCAATAGAGAAGACTATGATATTTATCATGTTAGAATTAAAATTGATTTATCAATGATTAATAAAAATATAGAATTGATGGAAATTGCACAAGATGGACAAGTAACTAAGTTTGAAAAAAATGATCAAGAAAAAGGTAAAAAAGGACAAAATGATATTTTGGGTACTTTTAATAGTTCAGCTGATGAAAGATTTCCTTTTATTCCCAATCCTGTAAGCGATACTAATGATAGATTCCTATATATTTCTTCAAATAGAAATTCTAATACAATGTCTTATGGACAAGATACTGTTTTGAAATCTGCCGGAAATTATGATATATATAGATTCCCTCTTGATAAAAGTTTTAAATGTGAACCAAAAAAACCAGATACTATTATACCTCCAAAACTTTATGTTCGAGTTACAGTAAATGAATACAAATTAAATCAAAGATATGATTCAACAGAATCTAAAAAAAAGCCAAAATTCGTTTATGATACAATAAGTAGAAATGAAAACATAGTTGATGCTGACTATTATATGAATGGTAAAAGTTTGAAATCTCAAATTGTTTATCCTGTAAATACAAGTTCTACCTATAGTTTTTCAAGGCAACTTAAAAATATAAATTGTTTTTCTTCAGAATGTGAAACTGCCGAACTTTCAACTCCTGAGAAAATATATGTAACTGATACTATTCCAATAATTTTAAATTGTTATACTAGAAATAATTTACCAATAGTGGTTGATACAAGTTTGTCAAAAGGTATTTCAATGTTTGTTACAGGGTATTGGTGGCCCCTTACAAGTAAAAATTATGAAAGATTTAAAGAAAAAGGTAAGAATGGCGAACTTAAAACTTCTCAATTTATTGATTCTTTAGATTATAAATATTATGATGAAGTAACTAAGAAAAATGATGAATGGCTTGACAATTTTTATAAAAGTATTGAAGAAACTATTATTAAATTTGATGATTGTTCTAATACTCAAAAACTTGTAATTACTACTCACGGATATACTGACCATTGTAGATTAAGACCAACTGCAAATGATGAGTTTACAAAATTTAGTTCTGATGGGGACATTGTATTTAATGATGTCTTAGTTCCTGCAGGAACTGATATGAAAAACCCTAAGTTAAAACTTACTTCAGGAACTGAATATAAACTACCAATACCAAGTGAAAATGGTAATGCAATGCTTTCTATGCTTAGAGCATATTTTACTAAAGTTACAATTGAAGAAGGTATTAAAAATAGACTAAAAAGCAAACCACAATTATTAGAGAAATATAATAAAATCATTAATTATCAAATGAACTATTTTGGTGTTTTTGAAGAAGTTGGTTGCCCTAAAATTATGAAAGATATAATTGCAATGGACTTACCAAATACTCCTGCAAAACCTGAATCTTGTAATGACCCTCGTAGTAGAAGAGTTATGGTTTTTGTTCATACAGTTCCAAGTAATTTATTAGATAGTAAATTTGTTTGTAATAAATGTGGTGAATTGAATCCCTATTTAAAAAATCGTACAATAACTTTTAATTCTGATAGTAGTAAAGGAAGTAAAAAACATAGTAAGAAAGAAGATAAAGCTGAAAGTATGAAGGAATCAGTTGGAAAAAAAGTTATTTCTGATGAAACTGCTGGACGACCTAAACCAGGAGCAAAAGGGTCTTCAGAATTTTATGCACCACCGGGAATGGGTTGCCCAGGTCCTTGTTTTTGGATAGAATATGCAACTGCTAAAGATGAATCAGATTTCAATTTCATTAAATCTATATTAAATAGTCTTGGAATAAATGATGTGAGAAGAGATCCAAGATATAGTGATAAGTTTATTCTAATTTCAGCAACAAATGCTGATAAAGTATTAGTTAAAGAATCAGCAAAGTCTTTTGAAAAACTATTAAGAGAAAGACTTTCAGGATTTGTAGATATTAAATCTGTAAATGTTAAATTAATGCCTGAAGATTAGGAATATTATTTTATTAAAATTCATTATTTAAGAAGCAGGTATTTTAACCTGCTTTTTATTTATATCCTTACTTTTCAACATAATGTATCTTTTTTAATAAATTGAATAATTCTTTGTAATTTATTTGTCGTTTGTGTATTATTTAAGTAAATTGCAATATTGAATATGAAATATTTTTAATTAACTGCTGTTTGATATACTAATATGGTGAAGTATTATGGATAGAAGAGCATTTCTAGCAGTTTGGGACACAAAAGTTCTAAACGAAAAAGAGACAAAAAGGGAAAATATAAAAATCTTTCTTTGTCTCCATTAGAGGTAACATTAGATAGAAAAAAAGCCTTACACTTATTACGCAGATTATATTTTAGTGTCACGCCGGAATTATTAAATCAAATTGTTGGTAAAACTGCTACAGTAGCAGTTGAAATGTTATTAGGTGATGGACTAGATTATTTACCAGCAAATGCAAGTAAGTTGCCTGATGGATACGCAAGTTTAAGTTGGCTTGATAAAATTATTGAAAGCCCACTAAGAGTAACTCAAGAAATAAAAGGGATATTAGAATCAACTCATAATGGTAGATATAGTGAGCTATTAAATTGGTGGCTAGAGCAAATGCGAATTGATGATTTATCAACCAATCCAGCTAGAGAAAAATTAACTCATTTTTGGCATGGACACTGGTGTATAAATTATAATTATGATGGAGATGATTTAATCCCACCTCCACTCTTATATAGAAATCTTCAAAAAATAAGAAAATACAGATTAGGTGATTTTAAGAAATTTGTTCAAGAAATGACACTTGATGGTGCTTATTTACTATATCAAAGTTTGAATGAATCTACAAAAGGTAAGCCAAATGAAAACTATATGCGTGAGCTTATGGAACTTTTCACAATGGGAATTGGCAATTATAGTGAAGGTGATATTAGAGAAGGTGCTAGAGCGTTAACAGGCTGGAGAGTAACAGCACATCTTGGT
>JAPLFM010000143.1:6118-7810 GCA_026390675.1 Candidatus Kapaibacterium sp.
ATTTCTCAGGTCCAGATCACGATATAACATCTAAATCTTTAATGGGTGAAACAATATTAGCAAGAACTGATGCAGATAATAATATTGATAAAGTAAAACTCGAAGAGGTATTTGGAGTAATTGATATATTATTCAAACGAAGACCAGATCCAATAGCACATTTTATTTGTGACAAAATTTATCGTTATTTTGTATATTCTAATCCATCAGCAGTGGATGAAACAATAATTAAAAATTTAGCAGATGTATTTAAATCAAGTAATTTTAACTTAAAACCAGTATTTGTTACTTTATTTTCAAGTCAAGCATTTTATGATGATGCAAATATTGGAATACAAATCAAAACTCCTGCAGATTTAATTGTTGGATTAGGGAAACTTTTGAATGTGAAATATGCAAGTACCAATCAAGCAATGATTGAAATGGAGCAAAAACTTTATAATCCACCAGATGTAAGCGGTTGGAAAGGCTATCATACTTGGATAAGTACTAAAACTTATCCTTTGAGGATTATCCATTCAAATGCTTTAATAAATGGTGCAAAAAATCCTGAATTAATTACATTTGCAAAGAAAATTCCAAATTCAGATAATGCTAAAACTTTTTTAGATGGGGTATTGGAACTCACTTTACCAGAATCATTATCGACAATTAGAAAAGATAGACTTTTGAATGTAATGCTTACAGCTTCTGGACTTTCAGAAGCGAATTGGACTGGACAAGTTGGAATTGGTAGTGATGCAGTGGCTAATGGCTTAAAAGCATTGTTACTTGAAATAGTTCGTGTACCTGATTTTCAATTAGCATAAGGGGATAACAAAATGGAAAGAAGAGACTTTTTAAAAACAACATCAGCTCTTGGTGTTGCTACATTTGCAGCTCCTTATATTTTAAAAGGGGATCAAATTGTTACTCAACAAGTAGATCAGTTAGATTTTATGACAAATGATAACATTATGATTATCATAGAATTAGCTGGTGGAAATGATGGATTGAATACAATCATACAGGCAGATAGTGATGTGTATCATAATATTAGACCTGAAATAGGAATATCACAGCAAGATGCAAAGCAATGGGAGAAATTTCCACTATTTATGCATCCTGCAATGGTTACTAATTTATACAATGAAGGAATGTTAGGATTACTTAAAAATGGTAATCTAGCAGTAATTGAAGCAGTTGGGTACGATGAATATACAATGTCACATTTTAGAGGTCAAGATATTTGGGGAAGTGGAAAATTAAGTACAGATCCTCAAGTAAAGCTTTTAGATGGATGGTTAGGAAGATATTTTGCAACAAAATTACCAAATTATCCAATGGTAATTCCAGAACATCCATTAGCTATAAATATTGGTGGGTATGTTCCTCTTGCTTTTAGAAGTAAAAAGGGTGAATTTGGAATAGCAATAAATAATATAGACAAATTTTACCAACAGGGTGCAGGATTAACTCCTAAAGATTCTCAACTAAGTCAAGTTGGATATTATGCTGATGAATATAACTTTGTTCACGTGGTTGCCAAACAAGCTGAAGAATATTCAAAAGCCATTAAAGTTGCAAACGATAAAGGTAAAAATATGGTGCAATATGGTGGTGGGCTGGGTGATAAATTATCTATGATTGCTAAGTTAATTTCTGGTGGACTTAAAACTAAAGTATATTATATACAACAAGGTGGTTATGATA
>JAPLFM010000143.1:7859-9441 GCA_026390675.1 Candidatus Kapaibacterium sp.
AGAGTTGCTGGTTTGACAATTAGTGAATTTGGTAGGCGAGCACATGAAAATGGTAGCAGAGGTTGCGATCATGGTTCAGCCTGTGTTCAATTTGTTTTTGGATCAAATAAATATGTTGACGGTGGTAAAAAAGGTCTAAGTCCAGACTTAAATGACTTAGATGAAAATACTAATATCAGACATCAATTTGATTTTAGAAGATTATATACTGACTTTTTAGAATCTTGGTTTGGTGCCACTCCTCAAGAAACTGAAGCATTATTTGGTGAAAAAATATTTCCAATTGGAGTATTGAAACCGAGAATATCAGGTGTGGAAAGTTATTTAGAAACTTATAATCAAAAAGCAATTACTATAGCACCTAATCCAATGAAAAATGATTCTCAAATGGGATTTGAATTAAAAACTTCATCAAATGTAATTGTTGAAATATATAATCTTAAAGGTTTTAGACAATTTGAATTTTATAATGGTAAATTAGAAGCAGGTATTTACAATTATCATATTAGCTCATTACCTATAGGAACATATATAGCTACAGTATCAGTAAATGGAATGAGATATATTGAACAATTTAATGTGGTAAAATAATTAAACATTTATACTTAATATTAATTTTTATTTCTGCAAATTTGTTTGCAACAGCACCTTGTGATAATACAGGTAAGTTGCAGTTATGTCTTGGTAATGCACTAGCTATTAAAGTAAATCAAGGGCTTGGTGCACAATATGTTGACATCGAGCCTTCTACCACATTAGATAAGTTGTCAGATAAAATGACTGTTGAAATGTGGATGAAACCAGATATTGATGCTGGACACATTCAATATATTGCTGGTATGTGGGGTCCAGGTGTTGATGTAAATGATGTTTGGCAACTATATATTGATGAAACTGATAATTTGGTTTTTGAAATAAATGGAACTACTACTAAACTTGGACAAAAAGATAATACTATTGTAAGTGCAGATTTATCTGGATATTTAGGTAATTGGTTTCATATTGCAGCAGAATTTGATGGGGCAACTCAATATGCTTCAATATTTATTAATGGGATATTGATAAATAGAACAACAAATCCTGCATATCCTATATCAAAATTAAGGATTAGGGAACAGTTAAGTTTAGGTTTGCAAATTGGAAGTACAAATGCTCTTTCTAATAATACCAATGCAAGAACTTTTAGAGGGATGTTAGATGAAATTAGAATTTGGAATAAGTTACAATCAACTACTGAGTTAATTTGTCAAAAAGACTTATCTTTAAATGACCCAACTCCTGGATTAGTTTTGTATTATAGATGTAACGAAGACCCAAACATTTTTCAACTTTGCGATGCATCTAATAATAATAATGTTGGTTTTTTAAGAAGTGGTGCCAGATGTGATGTAAGTGATAGAAAAGATTCGTATCCCTATATTATTGATGCTCCTGTTTTTCCAGATACAGTTAGATGTTCTACAACTAAAGTATATACAATTACAGTTACAGATACTTCGCTTTGTGGAAGTCAAGCAAGAATTAGAGTTTTGGATTTGCCTCAACATTTTAAATTTAATCAGACTTTTGTTAATCTAAATCC
>JAPLFM010000330.1:0-5258 GCA_026390675.1 Candidatus Kapaibacterium sp.
TTTCTTTTCTTTTAAATCAAAACAAAAAAAAACTGCCATTTCAGACAGCTTTCAATTCATAATTCATAACTCATAATTCATAATTACTTCAGCACTTCAAACTTAAAGACAGAACCACTTTGTTTTAGCTTGCAGTAGTAAATCCCAGTATTTAGTTTTTGTATATCTATATTTGTTTGTATTTTTTCAATTTTTTGAGATAGTAAGTTCTGTCCCATGAGGTCATAAACCTCTATCTCTTCGCTTGCAAGTGGTTCACTATCAAACTTGATATTTAATATGTCTTTACTTGGATTTGGGTAGTAACTTATGTTGTTAATCGTTGTTGGGTTGTCTTCTATTGAAGACTTTGTGCTTAAAAACCATACCTTCGCTGTTTTATCGTCACTTCCAGTTACTATTTTACTCCCGTCTAGATTTATAGCTACACAATAGACAAAACCTTTATGCCCTTTTAGTGTTCCTATCTCTTCACCAGTATTTGCATCCCATATTTTAGCTGTACCATCCTTACTACAAGTAACTATTTTACTATTGTCTTGGTTAATAGCCACACCAGTAACATAATCTGTATGACCTATGAGAGTGTTTATTAATACACCTGTATTTACATCCCATATCATAGCTGTATTATCCCAACTGCCTGTTAATAATTTAGTACCATCATAACTTAATGCTACACTACTTACTGAATATGAATGGCCTGTCAAAGTTTTTATCAATATACCAGTATTTGCATCCCATATTTTAGCAGTACTATCAAGACTCCCAGTAACTATAATACTACCATCTTGACTCATAGTCACACTTGTAACATAATCTGTATGACCAATTAAAGTGCGAATCACTTCACCTTTATTTAAATCCCATATTTTAGCCGTATTATCATCGCTGCCGGTAACTATTTTACTTCCGTCTTGGCTTATTGCTACACTAGAAACATTCCTAGTATGCCCTGACAAGGTCTTTAATACTAAGCCAGTATTAGCATCCCAAATCTTTGCTGTTTTGTCATCATTTCCTGTAACTATTTTAGTACCGTCTTGGCTAATGGATACACTTGTAACTCCCCTAGAATTCATTGCTAAGTTATTTTTTACTACTCCAAGCTTATAATCCCAAATTTTCGCTGTATAATCAAAGCTCCCAGTTACTATTTTACTAAAATCTTTGTTAATTGCTATGCAAGACACAACATTTGAATGTCCTAACAATGAAAGCAACTCTTTGCCTGATACCAAATCCCATAACTTAGCTCTATTGTCAGCACTACCTGTTACTATTCTACTGCCATCTTGACTTAAAGCAACACTAGTTACAACATTAGAATGTCCTAATAATGTTCTTACCAATTTACCTGTACTTGTATCCCATATCTTAGCCGTTTCGTCAAAACCACTTGTTACAATCCTACTGCCATCTTGACTTATTGATAGGCTAGTTACTTTAGATTTAAACCCTGACAATATATTAATTAAAACACCAGTTTTTGCATCCCATATCCTTGCAGTACTATCATTGCTCACTGTAACTATTTTAATGCCATCTTGGCTAATAGCTACACCAGTAACATAATCTGTATGGCCTATTAGTGTATTTATTAAATCGCCTGAATTAGCATCCCATATCTTTAATGTTTTGTCTCTACTACCTGTAACTATTTTACTGCCGTCAAGGCTTATAGCTACACTTGTTACATAATCTGTATGTCCTAATAATGTTTGTATCAATATACCTGAATTAGCGTTCCATATCTTTGTAGTTTTATCTCTACTACCTGTAACTATTTTATTTCCATCTTGGCTTATTGATACACTAGTAATACCACTTGTATGTCCTACTAATGTAAGAATTTCTTTACCTGTGTTAAATTCCCATATTTTTGCTGTATTATCACTACTACCTGTAATTATTTTACTGCCGTCTTGACTAAAAGCTATACTATTGACTTCACGTGAATGACCTGCTAATGTATATAACTCTTTACCAGTTTTGACATCCCATATCTTAGCTGTTCCATCCAAACTACCAGTTACTATTTTACTACCATCTGAGCTTATAGCTACACTCATGACAGGTCTCGTATGCCCTCCACCTAAAGTAATTACTGAATCAATTTGGGAAAATATATTCATACTACAAAGTAAAAGCAATATTAAAATATGTCTTTTTAGGTTTTTCATTTTTATAGTTCAGATATTAGGTTTAGTAAATATTTTGCAATTTCATCGCTTATCTAAATATAAAATTTATATTCGAATTAAGCAACAAAACAATTTATGAAATTATTAAGACAAAACATAATAATTGATAAAGTTAATTTATTTTTAAGATATTATCTAATCAAGAACTTTCCAATTTCAAAAACTGTTAAAATTCCTTCTCATTTTTCCAAAAGTTGATTGAAAGCAACTTCAATTTTCTGGATTTTTCGTTACTCTCAAAATGACAAAAAAACAATTTGATTTTACTCTCTCTCCGCTCGGAGAGGGTCGGGGTGAGGTCTCTTTGCAATGCTTTTTGAAAGAAAAAACAAATATACCCTGAAATAAATTCAGGGTGACAAGAAAAAATAGCAAAAGTAATTTATACAAACAAAATTATTTTCGTATTAATCAGTTAATGCACTTTCGTTATCTACTTTTTTAAAAATTAGTTTTTATTATCACAAAAATCTATTCTAAAATATTGTTTTTAGTTCTATTTACATTATCTTTTAATTTTACTTTATCTCAAGAAAAAGTAATCTTGAAAGGTAAGATTTTAGATTTAGATTCCAAAGAAAGTCTCAAAGCCGTAACTGTTAGAAACCTATCAGGAAAAGGCGGTGTATTTACTAATAATATTGGTGAGTTCTCTTTAAAATGCAATCGTGGTATAAACAAAATTCGCTTTACCATGGTAGGTCACGAATCTCAAGAAATAGAATTTAAACTTGAAAATGATACTACTATAGTTGAAATATTGATGCACATAGCTAAGCTTTCAACTGAAGACGTTATAGTTTATGCCGAAGATCCAGCAACTCGATTTATGAGGAAAGTGATAGCTAAAAAATTGATTCAAAAAGATTCGTTATTAAGCTATACATATATGCTATATACAAAATTTGTAGTAGCAACTGATACTCTTACTGCAGGCAGAACTGACGCACCTAAAGATACTACTATTAATTCTATTTTAGAATCTTATTCAAAAGGCTATTATAAGGCTAAAGATAATTATTTTAATGAAATAATACAAAAAAGGCAAAGTGTAAACGTGCCACCCGAAGCTAATTTTGTATCATTTGGCACAAATATAAATGCTTATGATGATATTGTTTCAATTTTAAATCAAGATATTTATTCTCCTTTCCATCCCGATGCTATTGATTTTTATAAATATGAATTTGTTGGATATTTTAAAAGTGATATTGAAACAAAAATATTAAGAGTAAAAGTAACTCCAAAAACTGACCAAAGAAGGCTTTTTGAAGGATATATCAATATAGATGAAGTGAAATTAGTTCCTGTATCAGTAGAGTTAGTTCCCAATATAGCCGTTCAGTTACCTTTTGATGCAAAGTTAAATTACAATCAAGATTTTGAAATTATCAATTCAAAATATGTTTTACCAACCAGAATGAGAATTTATTCAACTCTAAAAGCAGAACTCTTTTGGATAATAGCACCTAGATTAGATATATTAATTGAAACTGCTGCATTTGATTATGAAACAAATATCAAATTGAGCAATGATTTGTTTTCAGAAAGAAGGGTTGAAGCATCAGAAACTGCTGATATTTTTGATGTTGAGTTTTGGAGAAAGAATGAATTAGTACCTCTAAGAGCTGAAGAAGAATTAGCATTTGATCAAATCCGTAAAGCAAGAGACAATCCAGATTCAGTAGCAGGTTCAAACCTTTTTACTCAATATTTGGCTCCAATTAATCGTTTTTTTGTTAGATTTACTAGAGCTCCTTTTACTGGAATAGATGATTTGTTGAAATACAATAGAGTTTGGGGACCATACTTAGGATTAGGATTAAAAAACTCACCTTACAAAACATTAGACTTGTTTGGCAATGCTGGCTATAGTTTTGCTGATAATAGGTTGAATTATACTTTCAAAATTGAACAATTTGTAGATTCTAAAAGGAGATATGGATTGGACATTAATATATACGATAATCTTTTTAGAAGAGACAAACCATATATAATTTCTAATAGAGGTATTACATATTTAGCAGCTCTTTTTAAGTCAGATTATGGTGATTACTTTTATTCTAAAGGGTTTGAAATTGGAACTTCGATAGGTTTTGGGCAATTGATATTTCTTAGAAGAGAAGTATTTGTTCGTCCTTATTACCTTAGATTATTTTATAAAGACCAGTTTGAATCGACTGCAAATGTGAATACTAATTTTTCATTGTTTAATTGGAGTCAACCATTTAGAAGTAATCCTCAAATTAATGATGGTAGAATGAAATCAGTTGGTTTTCAATTAGCTTTGAATTACACCCCAGAAAGAAGAATTTCTAATTTTGGAATGTTTTTAAGCGGAGAATATTCAGACAGCAAACTTTTTAGTGATTTTGCTTTTAAACAGCTTTATGGTGAAATGAACCTAAGAACTTCCACTATGCCACTTTGGAAATTAGATGTAAAATTAACTGGAGGATATTCAGAAGGCAATGTTCCAATTCAAAGATTTTTCTCTACAGAATCTTCAGTTGCTAATATAGTTGCAGGTGGTGCATTGAGAGGAGCAAAAGTAAAAGAGTTTTACGGAGATAGATTTGCATGTGTTTCATTTGAACATAATTTTGGTGAAGTTTTCCCTGGTATGCTAAGAATTCCAAATATAGCTTCATTTGGTATAGAATTAATTGCTTTTGGAAATATTGCTTGGACAGATTTTTCTAATGGTGCTATGAATATGATTAAGCAGCAAGAATTATTAACAAAAACCACAACATATTCTTTAGATAGATATTATTATGAAACAGGAATCGGACTTAACAAACTACTTTTGTTTTTTAGATTTGATATAACTGCCAGAATTAGTCAATATTCTGTTCCTAGATTTATGCTTAATATATCAGGTGCAACTGATTAAAGCGTCAAATTGTATTTTTGAAATTTCTCACCTCAATAAAAAAAACTAAAGCAAAAAACATTTGGTATAATTTATGCTATTGATAAATTAAAATAGTCGTAATATTAAGTAAAATTAAAATTAATACATTTAGTTTTATTAAATAATTATGAAGTTTT
>JAPLFM010000330.1:5272-22815 GCA_026390675.1 Candidatus Kapaibacterium sp.
AATAATTATGAAGTTTTGATGAAATTCATTAATTTGCATTGGTATGGAAATGAAAAATTGTATAAAGTTTTTACGTATGGCAAAAATATCTATATACAAGATATACTTAGTTGAATTGTTATTATTAGTATCTTTTATGTTCAATGATGCTAATTCACAAATTTATCCAGCTAGTCCTGCAAATTGGCTTTATCCTAAAGGCAATTCAGAAGGCACAAGAAGAGTCATATTTCCTTCACAAGCTCAAAGATTAGATTCAATAGTCGTTAAATGGTCAACAGATGCAATTGCTGGCGATATTGAGCCACTTATTGGGAATATTATTAATAATGTAAAGCTTTTTGATAGTTTCCCTTATGCACCAAATGAAATTGCAGCTGTAATTGGCAATGATATAATAGTAGTTGATGGAACTGGTAGAACTTACATTAGAAGAAAATCTGATGATATAAAATTAATAAAAGGTATTTCTGTTTTATTAGATACTTTAAGTACTGGAATTAACAATCTTACTCAAAATCCTGTAGTTATGGGACTTGAAACAATTGAAAGCCAATCAGAAGATACATTAGCCTTTGCATATTTAGCTGGATTTGATGGCACTTTGAATAATTCTAAAATCCTCAAAAGACTTGCAATTGATATGAGATTATATAAACCAAATATTTATGCAGGTGTAAAACCAATTTTTAGTAAAAAAAATGGTGATGATTTAGTAATATACGCTACTATGAATATTTCAAAACCTAATGCTACTGATGGAGCTCCAATTATAGCTCCATTTTTAAGAGGATTTACTCAGTTTCATAGCAATACAAAATTGCCAAACTATCCATCTTATGATGTAGCGGATGATATAGCTTATAGACTAACTTTTGGACCTGAAATTGGTTTCTCTCAACCTTCCATTTCTGATTTGGGCATTAACAAAAATGGTATAATTTTCCCAAATTATCCAAACCCGAGTATGAATGTTAAAATTAAAAATACTGTAACATTTGAAACAGCTACCAATGAACCTTACTTGTTAGGATTTAATTTAAGTTCCAATCCAATAGATCAGTTATTTGATCCTAACGCAATGACTCAAAGAGTTAATGGATCAAGACCCCAACTTAGAAACTATTTTGTTAAACTGAATAATGGCGATTTGCCTGAATCAAGTTATATTTTGGTCGCTGAAGAATATAAAGGGATAGAAGGCTCAATTGGTACAGCAAGGTTGCACCTTTATGACTACCAAGGTGATCCAATTACTTTGCCGAATGATCTTACTGACCCACCGATTGTAGGTGGAAGTAATCATCTTTGGTCTGTTGCTACTGGCAACGTTGATGGTAATGCTACAAATGATTGGAAACCTTATTATCCAAATAATATTGGTAATGAGTTAGTAATCACTCAATCTAGTAGAGAATTTGCTTTTCCTTCAAGTAAATTAATGATCCTAAAATACAATACTAAAACAATAGACAAACCTTCTCCCCCAAATACTGTATTATACCCATTTGATACTTTGTGCACACAAAGAATTAATGGTTGGGTTGCTGCTGTAAATGATTTAGATAAAAACCCTGATGGTAAAGATGAGATTTTATTAGTTGATGGCTCTAAGATAATGATTTTGAGATTGAGAGATTACAACAACATTGAATTTAAGTTCGGAAGACCTTTTGATACTGTTTATGTAAAAGAATTTGATAAAGAAACAATTTCTACAGCTTCTATTGCTGATATGGATGGTGATGGTAAAAATGATATTATTGTAACTACTTACAAGAAAACCTATGTAATTGGGATGCCTTTACAAAATACTTTGCAAGTATTGGCTCCTAGAGCTCCAGCTACCAAAACTCAATATTGTTTGGGAGATTCAATTAATATTCAGTGGAGAAATGTACTTGCCCAATCTGGTACAGTTGATATCTATTTTCAAAGATTTAAAAAATTAAATGATACTTCCAATACATTAATTCTAGTTGATACAATTCCTAAAATTATTAGAAAAAACATTGCAAACAATGTTGATATAGCTTCATATAAGTTAAATGTAGATACTACTTATTTAGGAAAAATTGGTTTATTCATTGTAGCTAGTTCTTCCAATCCAAAAGTTGTTTATGATACAACATCTATTTTGAAATTTCAAACTTTGGAAGTAATTTTAGATTCTCTTCCTAGTAAAGTTTTGATGACAGGCGAAAATTTTAATTTAACAGGTAATGTTGCATGTATTGATTCACTTTCATTTGATTATTGGGAAAGTAGTGGTACTTGGACACTCCTTAAAACAGTAATTTATGATAATAGTGGGAAGTTTAAATTAAATGCTCAAGTACCTTGTCTAAACATTTTTAATTGTGATGGCAAAGATGCTGATTCTTTATTAAGAATTAGAGTTGTAAATCACAAAGCAGGCTTGTCTTTGACTTCACTTTTATTTAATTTACCAATTAAACCTTCACTATTTCCATTTAAGATTGATACTTTAGCAACTGCTTCCCCAAATAAAGTAATGAAATGGAAACAAAGTGATATTAAATATTCTTGTGATAGTGTTTCATTGTACTTTTCAATTGATGGTGGTCAAAAATTTGGATTCATTCAAAAATTGAAAGCTCAAGATGAATATTTTCAATGGAATATACCATTGGGGTTGCCAGATAGTGTTGTACTTAGAATTTGTTGTGAGAATTCTTGTTTAAGAACAGATACTTTAATAAATGATATGGTGCCAAAATACATACAAATAGTGTCACCTAACCCTTTTAGTCCTATTGATGAAGCACTTGAGATTATTTACAAAGTGCCTGAAGATGTGAAAGTGGATATTAGAATTTATGATGAAAGCAATAGGATTGTTGCTGAACCAGTAATTAACCAACAGAGAGCCGCCAAAACAGTTTATACTGATAGGTGGGATGGCAGAATTGCAAATGGTGTAATTGCCGCAAATGGTCTTTATTATTTAAGGATAGAAATGTCGAATGGAACTCGCGAAATATATACAATTTTTGTAAGAAAATAATTTACATTTATATAAGAGTTACAATAAAATGAGAATTCTAGTAATAGAAGACGAAAAAAAAGTTGCTAAGTTTATAAAACAAGCACTTGAAGAAGAAAGATATATTGTCGAAACCGCAGCAGATGGACATATTGGGTTAGAATTAGCTGTCAATAATCATTTTGACGCTATTTTGTTAGATATAATGTTACCGGGAATTGATGGATTTGAGGTGTTGCAAAAATTAAGAGCTTCAAACATCGCTACTCCTGTAATTATGCTTACTGCCAGAAACACAATGGAAGATAAGATTAGTGGATTAGACATGGGTGCTGATGATTATCTACCTAAACCATTTAGCTTTGATGAATTAGCGGCGAGGCTTAGAGCAATTCTTAGACGATCTTCTACCGAAAAAACTACTAAACTGCAATGCCACGATTTAGTATTAGATACTGTCTCACATATTGCTATTAAAAAAGGTAAGGAAATCGAACTTACAACTAAAGAATATGCTTTGTTAGAATATTTAATGCGAAATAAAAATAGGATTTTAAGTAGAAGCACAATTACTCAGCATGTATGGAAACATAACTTTGATCCTGACTCAAATATTATTGATGTTTATATCAAACGAATTAGATCTAAAGTAGATGGTGAAAACGAGAAACCGATGATTCAAAGTGTTAGAGGAGTCGGATATAGACTTAGAGATGTTGTCAATACTACAGTTTAAAAATAAAAAAACCACCTCAAAAAAAGGTGGTTTTTTTATAATTCATATTTACTTCAACACTTCAAACTTAAAAACAATTCCATTTTGCTTCAGTTTACAGTAGTAAATCCCAGTATTTAGCTTTTGTATATTTACATTTGTTTGCATATTTTCAATTTTTTGAGTTAATAAGTTCTGTCCCATCAAGTCATATATTTCAAGTTCTTCATTTGCTAGTGGATCACTATCAAGTTTTATACTTAAATATTCTTTACATGAGTTTGGGTAATAGCTTATATTGTTAATTGTTGTTGGGTTGTTTTCAACACTTGTTTTATAACTAACAAACCATATCTTAGCTGAATTATCACCACTACCAGTTACTATCTTATTACCGTTTTGACTTATAGCTACACTAGTTACACCATCTGTATGCCCTTTTAGTGTTTGTATCTCTACACCTGTATTTGCATCCCATATCTTAGCAGTGCTATCAAAACTCCCAGTTACTATTTTACTACCGTCTTGGCTTATAGCTACACTATAAACACCGTCTGTATGCCCTTTTAGGGTTCGTATCTCTACACCTGTATTCACATCCCATATCTTAGCTGTTTTATCATAACTACCAGTTACTATTTTACTTCCGTCTTGGCTTATAGCTATACTAGTTACACCGTTTGTATGCCCTTTTAGTGTTCGTATCTCTACAGTATTCGCATCCCATATCTTAGCTGTAAAATCACCACTTCCAGTTACTATCTTACTGCCATCTTGGCTTGTAGCTACACTATATACATAGCTTGAATGCCCCATTAGAGTTCGTAACTCTACACCTGTATTCATATCCCAAATCTTAGCTGTTTTATCATAACTTCCTGTTACTATTTTATTACCATCTTGGCTTATAGCAACGCTTAAGACATAGATTGTATGCCCTTTTAGTGTTTTTATCTCAGAGCCTGTATAAGCATTCCATATCTTAGCTGAATTATCATAGCTACCAGTTAATATTTTACTACCGTCTTGACTTAAGGCTACACTAGAGACACCGTTTGTATGCCCTCCACCTAAAGTAATTACTGAATCTATTTGGGAAAATATATTCATTCTACAAAGTAAAAGTAATATTAAAATATGTCTTTTTAGGGTTTTCATTTGTATAGTACAAATATTAGGTTGAGTAAATATTTTACATTTCTATCACTTTTCAAAAATATAATTTATATTTGAACTAAGCAACAAAACAATTTATGAAATTAATAAGACAAAAAAACATATAAATTATTAAATTTAAAAAAATTTTTAAAATTTACTTTTGTATTGGTTACCTCCTCCCCTTTTCTAAGTTTCTCAGAAACTTTGAAAAAATGGGGAGGACTGAGGTGGGGTTCTTAATTAGTTGCTTTTTTTAAAACAAAACCAAATATACCCTGAATCGAGTTCAGGGTGACAAAAGAAAAACATTAAATTCACTTATAACAAAATCGTTTGATTAGACAGGCTTTGTCTGATTTAGAGGGGTTACTGGCTTTAAGCTAGTGAGCCTAAAGAGAAACCAAAATTAAATAAACTAAAATTAATGGGGATGTAAATATAATGCTATCAAATCTATCTAAAAACCCACCGTGACCTGGTATTAGATTTGAGCTATCTTTGATTTCTGCCCATCTTTTAAGATTTGATTCAAATAAATCCCCCATTTGACCTAAAATGCCAATAAGTGTACCCAGAAAGATAGAATGAATTGGTTTTAAATTAATTGAAAAAACTATATTTAAAATATAAAAAGCTAAAATAGAGCCAATGAAACCAGCGATAGCACCTTCCCATGATTTTTTTGGACTATGACGAGGAAATAGCTTATGTTTGCCAAACTTTCTGCCGATAAAATAAGCAAAACTATCACACGACCAAATTGAAATAAAAAATGTTAAAACAATGAATCCTGCTTTTGCAGAATTAAAAACATTATCAGTAGTTATCGAATTAATATTTAATGAAATTAACTCAATATTTCGAATTATTAGTAATGATACAAATGGAATTGTAATATAGAAAAAACTAAATAGAGTAGATGCAGTTGCTAAGATTGGTTCTTTTTCTTTAGACCAAAGTTGATTTAAATAAACAATTGTAGCAAATATCAAAATTATACAATGAAAAACAGCTATATACCAATTAGGATTAAAGGTACTTATTTTAAAATTTAGAAATGCAATAATCAATAGAAAAACTGAAACATTAAATGAATTGCTAATTAGTTTATTTATCTTTATTTCTTTTGAAGCAAATAAATTTTGGAATTCATACATTGATACTAAAGACAAAATTAAAATTGCAAATGAAAAGTAAACATCACCTTTTAAAATTAATATTATTGCTAATGGGATACCAAAAATTGCAACAGAAACTCTTTTTGCTAATTCGTTCAATTTTTAATCCTAAAGTTTATAATATTCATTAAACAAAAATAACAATTAATCAAATAAAATGCATTGTTTTTTTAATAAAAGTACTTATTTTGTAATCAATATGCTTAAAATTAATTCATTTTTCTTTATTTTTGGAAATGAATATGAATAAATTTGAAATAATTGTATTTTCAGATTTTGATGGCACTATTACTTCAATAGATTTAGGTGATGAAATATTTCGCAAATTTGGAGAATTGGAGCCATATAATTCTCAATTGAAAAGTGGTTTTATAAACGTTAAGCAATATTGGCATTTGGTTTGTAAAACTTTAAAAGAAGATTTAACTATTAATGAAATTGAAGAATTCGCTTTTTCTGCTGAAATTGATTCAAATTTTGTTAATTTTGCAAATACATGTTTAAAAGAGAATTGGAAACTTTCTATTGTTAGCGATGGTTTTGAAGAATATATTAATCCAATTTTAAAAAAGCATAATTTGGATTATCTACAAGTAACTTGCAACAAACTAGAAAAAATTGGAACAAGTTTTATACCTGTTTATTCAGGTGCTAGTGAGTCTTGTAATTGTTTGAGTGCAAGTTGTAAAAGAAATGTAATTCTAAACAATTCCAATGAAGAAAGTATTTTAGTCTATATTGGTGATGGATATTCAGACTATTGTGCAGCTGAACATTGTGATATAATTTTTGCAAAGAAAAACTTAGCAACTTATTTAAGTGGAAAAAAAATTCCTTACCATCCATTTAAAAACTTTTTTGATGTTAAAAGAATTTTGATGTCGATAATTGAAAATAAGAAAATAAAGAAAAGAAATCAAGCTTTCTTATTGAGAGAAAAAGCATTTATATATGAATAAAATTGCGTTTAAAAAAATAGGTTTGTACTTCAAGTTAATTGTTGGATTGTGTTATTTATCAATTTTTGCATTACAAGCTGAAGAAGAACGAAAAATAGTTTTTACCGAAGTAAAAATAAATCAAGTTTCAATCCCAGTAGAAGATTTTGGAAGATTAGTTTTGTCTTCACAAGACACTATAGAAGTTTCATATAGTTTGGATGCAGGGGAAAATGACAAAACTGCTTTTCTTTTTCGTTTAGTTTTTTCTAACATGAAAGACTCAATAGAGTATGGTGGAATAAACGCCACCAAAGCAAAATATTTAAATCTTAAAGAAGGTAAATATAGAATTGCAGTTGGGGCAAGAGACAAGCTTCGTAAATGGGAAACTAATACTACTGAATTAAGTTTTATAGTTGATGACAAACTATCAAAATACAAAACAGATCTCAAATCACAAATTGAAACCTTAAAACTAGAACATTTGGCTAAAGACAAGTTAATTGCTGAAAACAATGCTAAAAAAAATGAAGTGAAATCTACATCCAGCTCTGATATTATGTTAATAATTTATGGAGCTTTAGGTGCTATTTTAATATTAGGTATTGTCTTTTTTATATATAATGCAACTAAATCTAAAACTAATAAAACTACGTCAACATTAATTGGTAAAATTATGAATGCAAAAGACTTAAGCGCAGCTCAAGTTCAAAATATAATTGATGAGAATGAAAATCTCAAGCAAGAACTATCAGCTCTACGTGGGCAAATTGATAATATGCAATATCGTGGAGAAGAGTTAAAAGAAAGAAATAAAGAACTTGAAGAAAGTGTAAAAAGAATTACATTTAGAAAAGAAGAACTTGAAAATCTACAAACTCAAAAAGACGAGCTTTTTGCAATTATTATACATGATATTAAAAACCCAGCTGCACTTATCAAAAGTTTGGTTGAATTACTTAGATCTTATGATTTGACAGCAACCGAACAGCAAGAAATAATGAATGATATCTTAACAACAACTTCAAAAATTGTTTCTCTATCTCACGAAGTTTCTAGAGTGCTTACTCTCGAAGGTGGTAAAATGAGACTTGATATGGAGGCAAATGATGTTACTGAACTAGCTAGAGACGTATTTACTAGAAATCAAGTGAGGTCAAAAGAAAAGAAGATAAATCTCACAATTGATCTCGAGCAGGGACTGCCTGATGTAGATATGGATTACCAAAAAATTGATGAGGTTTTAGACAATTTAATTTCAAATGCAATTAAATTTACCAATGAAAATGGTGCTATAAAATTAAAACTACTTAAAGTTGATGATACTGTAGTTTTTGAAATAAGTGATACTGGGTTAGGGCTGACTGAAGAAGATTTGAAAAATGCTTTCCAAAGAGGAGCTCAACTAAGTGCAAGACCTACTAAAGGAGAATCTTCAACAGGATTGGGACTTTGGATTGTTAAAAAATTAGTTGAAGCACATCAAGGTAAAGTTTGGGTAAGATCAACTTTAGGTAAAGGTTCAACATTCTCTTTCTCTATACCTATCCATAAGAAAGTTGAAAATGCTATTGTAGATTTGGACAACTTTTAACATATAGGTTTTAGATTTATTAAAGGTTCGCAAAATCTAGTGAAATTATGCGAATCTTTTTTTTTATTATTATATTATTATGATTGATACTCACGCACATATTGATACTAATAAGTTTGATGAAGACAGGGATGAAGTAATTACAAGAGCTTTAGAAGCTGGAGTAAAATCAATTATTATCCCAGCTATCTCTCCAAATGATTTTGATAATCTAGAGCGAGTTGCAAATTCTTACCCTAATATTTTTTATGGTTTAGGAGTACATCCTCACAATGCTAATGAGTATTCAGATTTAGTTGAACAAGATATCTTAATTAGAGCAAAAAAGGAAAAGGTTGTTGCAATAGGTGAAATTGGTATTGACTATTTTTACGACTTTGTCCCCAAAGAGCAACAAAAGATTGTATTTAGAAAACAAATCCACATTGCAAAAAAACTAAATCTTCCTATTATCGTCCATAACAGAGAAGCAGACAACGATATATTAGAAATCATTGAAGATGAACAAGATGGAACTTTAAATGGTGTTTTACATTGCTTCTCTAGTAGCGAAGAAGTAATGTTTAAAGCATTGGAATTAGGTTTCAATGTGTCATTTACAGGCAATATTACTTTTAAAAAATCTACTTTAGATGAAATAGTAAAATTAGTACCAAATGATAGATTTATGATTGAGACAGATTCGCCATACATTACTCCTACACCTTTTAGAGGTAAAAGAAATGAACCGGCTTATGTGAAATTCACTGCTCAAAAAATTGCTGAATTAAAAAATATTTCTTTAGAGGAAGTTATTAAAATGACCACAGATAATGCTATTAAGCTATTTAAGTTAAGTATAGTAATTCTTTTCTTAACAATTTCAATTGGTTTTGCTCAAGAAACAAATGATGCAGATGATATTATTGTAATTCCTAATAAGAAATTGATTGGTATTGAGTTAATCGGTGGAGTAAATACAATTGTAGAAGGACAAAAAACATCTAAAGGTCAAAGAGATGTTTCATATGAAGGGATTGGTGTTGTTGGTGCTTGCTTAAATTATTCACCATTCAATTTTTTGGTAGTTCAAGCTGGTTTTTTGCAAGCAAAGAAAAAAGAAAAGCCTGAACGAGGAGATTTAATTAATACTACAATTGATATGATTGATTTTAATTCTATATGGATGGCTAATCCTCAAAGTAAAATAAATTTTTATCTTTCAACAGGGTTTTCTTTACTAACTCTAACTAGTGATAAACTAAAAGAAATTCCAACCTCTGCGACTGATATTAAAGATGGACTTGAAATAAGTAAAGCTTCAAGTTTTAATGCTGGGTTAGGTTTTATTATTAATATCCCAGTAAGTGGTGCTGGACTTTTCACTTTAACAGCTCAATGGAAATTAGCTTTTTTATTAAATGATTATAACACGTATAGTGCTAATCCAAATTATAAACAACCAAACGACCCTTTAAATCCAAAATGGTTAAAAGTACCAGCATCGGCATTTTATTCTATTCCTAATTTTGGAATTACATTTTATCCCTCATTTTAATATTATTTTAACATATTTTAACTGTCATTATTTGCTGTCATAATTTCAATAAAATTACTTACACAAATGTTGTTTTTATGACAAAGTATTAATAATCTCTGACATTGCTCAAGACAACTATTCTCTAATTCCTGCTATTTTAACATACTAAATCCTTTGGCACGCTTTTTCAAAGTATCATTTTGTACTTGAAAGTGTAAATAAATATTTTTTAATAAATTATTGGAGTTTAGTATGTATTATACAAAAAAAGAAGCAAATAGATCGTTTGATGCATTTGCAAATAAAATGAACCAAATTGGTAACGAAATTATAAACCAATTGGATGGTGGTATTATTATCGAAAGAGGTGGTGTTTTTAATCCTCGTGCAGATGTTTCTGAAAGTGCTGAAAGCTTTTTAGTTTACCTAGAGCTTGCTGGTGTAAAAAAAGAAGATGTTTCAATTAACCTTAATGAAGAAGGGCTTTTAGTTGTTAAAGGAAAAAAAGAAAATGTTTCTTATGGTGATAATGTAAAATCTCACAGAACAGAAAGAGTATTTGGTGACTTTTCAAGAAATTTTCAATTACCAGAAACAGCTGACATTACAAAAGTTTCAGCAAAATATGATAATGGAACTTTATTAGTTGAAATTGGGAAAAAGGAACTAATAAAACCAAAAGATGTAAATATTTCAATTGATTAATTAATAATAAAAGGAAAACAAAATGAGTGTAATAAGAATAGATCCTTTTAGAGGATTTGATGCAATTGCTTGTAAAGTAAATTCATTTGTAAATGGATTTGAAAATGGAGTGGTAGTTGAACTAGGCAATCTTTCTCCCAAATTAGATATAAATGAAGATGACAATCACATTTACATTAATGCTGAACTTTCAGGTATTAAAAAAGAAGATGTTACAATTTCAATCAATGATGAGAACATACTTCACATAAAAGCTACAAAGCTCAAACCTGCACAAAATGAAGCATTTAAATCCCATAAAATAGAAAGGAATTTCGGAGAATTCACTAGGTCATTTAATTTGCCACTAAATGTAGATAAAGAAAGTATAAAAGCTAAGTTTGAAAATGGTGTTTTATATTTAACACTGGTTAAAATATTACCAAAAAAACCTAAAGACGTTGAAATTACTATAAACTAATATTTATTAAAAATACAAAACCCCTCAAAAACATTTATATTTGAGGGGTTTTAATTTTGTACACAACATTCAACTTGTTAATTGTCGTAACTTGTCAAATTTCCTCTTCTTTCTTGATCTCTTTCAATTGCTTCAAATAAAGCTAAGAAATTACCTTGACCAAAACCGGTAGCACCTTTTCTTCTTTGAATAATTTCATAAAAGAATGTTGGTCTATCAAAAATTGGTTTTGTAAATAGTTGAAGTAAATATCCTTTTCCCTCTACGTCACATAAAATACCATGTTCTTTTAATTCCTCGATATTTTCTTCTAAACCAAAATCTCTTTTAGCAAGTGCATCATAGTAAGTATCTGGTACAGAAAGGAATTCTACTCCATTAGCTCTTAAATTTTTAACTGATGCTATAATATCAGTAGTTGCTAATGCAATATGTTGAATACCGGAGCCAAGATATTGTTCTGTATATTCATCAATTTGAGATTTTTTAGCTGCTTCAAGAGGTTCATTTATAGGATTTTTTATAACTGAGTCTTTAGAACGAACTACTTTAGAAAGCAAGGCAGAATATTTAGTTGAAATATCTCCTGGTCCAAAATGAATAAATGTTTCAAAATCAAGAGATCTATTGATATAATCTGCCCAATGATCCATTTCATTAATATGTACATTCCCTACAATATGATCTATATATTTCAAGCCAGTTTCATTTCGTTCAAATTTAATATCTTGCATTGGGGTATCAAACCCAGGCATAAATAAGCCTTTGTAATTATCATAATTTACAAATTGGATTTCTGTATCATCATAAATTCTTATTGCTGCTTTTTCTACAAATCCATCTTTATCTTCAATTTTATAAGGTTTTTTAACTGGAACAGCACCATTTACAATAGCTTTTTTAAATGTTTCTTTAACATCAACCACTTCTACTGACCACCTTTTTACTCCATCACCATGCTTAGTTTGAAAGCCTGTTATGTCATAAGTAGAGGGTTGAAGTGCAGATGTAATCATTATTTTCAAATTTGTTGGAGTTGCAAGTAAGTACGAGCATCTATCTCTTACTCCAGTTTCAGGACCTTGGTAAGCAACAATATCCATCCCCATACACTTAGCATGCCAGTAAGCAACCATTTTTGCAGAACCTACATAAAATTCTACATAATCATATCCTCTAATCCCCATAGTATTGTTTGGTACTCTTGAAGGGATACCACCATAGCAAATTCCTTGTTCCATTTTTTACCTATAATTTTATAATTTGCAAATCAAATATTTACAAATATAATTAAATATAAAACAAAGATATTATGACTTTTGTCATATTATTAGCTTTATCAAATATTTTTAAAATTTACCCAAACTTAAACAATCTTCTTTTAAATCAATTGTTATCTTTCACATTTTTCTTTCGTATTATTAGCACAGACATTTTGTCTTTTGATTTGTCATTCCTGCGTATGCAGGGAGCTAATCTTTGTCCTTCGCTGGCGTGAGGTGTCAGTCTATGACTGACGGAAGTGGTTCTTTGTATTTTTCTGTCATTTCGAGCTTGCGAGAAATCCAGTCTTTGTATTCGAATTTTCCTGTCATTCCTCACACAATCGTGTGCTAGATTCGGTATCCAGTATTTGGTATTATTCCCCTCTTTGTAGAGGGGTGGCTGGCTCTTTGCCAGACGGGGTGTTATATTCGCACTCGTCGAGACGAATAATTATGCGTCTTAAAATAAAAAAATACTATAAATTCATCTAAATATTGATTAATTTGTAAAAACGAAAATAACAATTTTGAGGAAATATGAATATTAACAATTACAAAGTATTTTTCAGACCTGAACCTGAAGGAGGATATACTATTTTAGTACCTTCCTTGCCAGGTTGTATTTCTTATGGATCTGATCTATTGGAAGCAAAAGGAATGGCAAAAGAAGCAATAGAGCTATATTTAGAAAGTTTATATGAGAATAAGGAAGTAATTCCTAATGATAATGAAACTTTAGAATATAATATTATGATTGAATCTTATGCCTAAGTTACCAGTTTTAACACCAGCAGAACTAATTAAAATATTGCTTAAAAATGGCTTTGAAATAGATAGAATAAATGGAAGTCATCATGTTTTAATTAATAAAAGCTCTAAAATTCGTTTAGTAGTTCCAGTACATAAAAAGGACTTACCAAAGGGAACCTTATATGAGATAATAAAACAATCTGGATTAAAAACTGATATTTTTGCATAATTAACAAACAACAAACAATTTTTAAAAACAATGCACAAACAAAGAATTTATATTGATACATCTGTAATAGGTGGTTGCTTTGATGAAGAATTTGCTGAATGGTCAAATAAGCTGTTTGAGTTAGTAATTAAAGGTCAATTTATAGCAATAATCACTGAAGTAACAATATCTGAATTGGTACCCGCACCTGAAAAAGTTAGAAATAAAATTAAGGAAATTCCAAAAGAATTTACTGAGTTTTATGATATAAGTGACGATGCTCGGGATTTAGCTGCTAAATATATTGAACATAATGCAATTTCAAGAAACTTTCAGGAAGATGCCTTACATATTGCGATGGCTACTATACTAAAAGCTGATGTCCTAATAAGTTGGAATTTTAAACATATTGTAAATTTAAGAAGAATTCATTTGTATAATTCAATTAATATGATGAATGAATATCAACAAATAGAAATTAGAACACCAAGGGAGTTAATAAATGAATAAGACATTTGATTGCGTACAATATCAAAGAGATATTAGAAATAAATACATAGAAGAAGCTAATGGTGATTTAAATCAATTGATAAAATTATTAAAATCAAAAGCTAAAAAAAGTGATTTATATTCTTATTTTAATGATATTAAAAAAAAATAAAATTAAGATATTATTCTTAATTTACAAAAAACGAAAACAAACAATTTTTAAAAACAAAAAGGCAAATAAAAAGAGCAAGCTCTGAGCTAACTAGCTCAAAGCTAATAAATTTCAAAATATAATAGTAAGCGTAGTCTTATACTAGTTCTTTCTTGAAAATCGTCCAAATTTTTATAAGTTATGAGAACAGTAGTAAAGGCAACGCTCCGAGTAATCGGGGCGTTTTCTTTTTTGCTCTCATAACAGGTTTCTTGGACGATACCTCAAGAAAGGGCAAATTTGAAAATGCCCTTTTTTTGTGCTTGGAAGTGAATAGTAGTAAAAATAATAATGCAAAATTTCAAGCAAACAAAACAGTTCCAATACGAGATACAATCTTTTCAAGAGGACTGTGTAAATAATATCATCAGTCTTTTTGAAAGTCTTCGCCAAAATGAGAATTTTGTTAATATATTTCAAACACATAAAGATAAGAACAAATACATTTCTCCAGTCCAAGATACAAAAAATATTGATGTAATAATGGAAACTGGAACTGGAAAAACTTTCACTTTTATCAAAACAATTTTTGAACTAAATAGACATTTTAAGTATAAAAAATTTATAATTCTTGTTCCATCAGTTGCTATTAGAGAGGGTACAAAATCAAACTTAGAAGATACTAAAGATTATTTTAAAAGTTTTTATGCTAATGAAAGAGAAAAAGAAATTGAAACTTTTGTTTATGAAGGCGGAAACCTTTCTGCGGTAAAACAATTTATCGGAACTTCGCATTTATCGGTTTTGGTTATGACACCAAGCTCATTTAATAGCAAGGACAATATTCTAAATCGTCCATTAGAAAGGGAGATGAATGCACCTGAATTATTTGTAAATAATTATGAATCACCCAAATCGTATTTGGAATGTTTGAAACGCTTAAATCCAATTGTAATAATGGATGAACCTCACCGCTTTGAAGGCAATGCCTTTAAAACCTACTTTGAAGGGTTTGATAATTTCTTTTTGCGTTTCGGTGCAACGTTTCCAAAGAAAAAAGACAGTTTGCCATTATCAAATGTTGCTTATGTATTAGATAGCATTTCTTCTTTCAGACAAAACTTGGTAAAGAAAATTGTGGTTTACACGCAAGACGTAATTGAAAATACAGATACACTCATTGGAATTGAAAAAGTTGGAACAGTTAAGAAAGCCTTTGTTAGCACATTAACTAACGGAATTATTGCAAGACGAGAATTAGGCGTTGGTGCTGTTTTCAACGGTAAAAGCATAAAGAAAATAAACAAAGACAACATTGTGTTGACTGACGAAACCATTGAAAAGATTGATTATTCTTTGTCGGACGAATCATTGCGGGCAATGATTAAAGAAACAATCAAAATACATTTTGAGAAAGAAAAAACATTGTTTGAGCAAGGAGTTAAAGCACTCACTTTGTTTTTTATTGAAAGCGACACCAGTTTATTTCGTGGCGAAAAACCTAAAATCAAAAAAATATTCGAAGCAGAATACAAAAATCAATATAAAGAAGTTATAGATAAACTTGACAAAACTAGTGATTACTACAAATTCTTGCAAAACGATTTTGATAGTGAAAATCAATTACTTGTCCACGATGGGTATTTTTCGGGAGACAAAGGGAATGCCGACGAAAAAATAAAAGCTGGAGTTGACTTAATTCTGAAAGACAAAAAGAAATTGCTTTCTTTTGAAAGTCCTTCTCGTTTCATTTTTTCGATTTGGGCGTTGCAAGAAGGTTGGGACAACCCGAATGTTTTCACCATTTGTAAACTATCTAATCAGGGAAGCGAAATATCAAAAATGCAACAAATTGGGCGAGGTTTACGCATTTGCGTTGATCAAAATTTACAACGGTACACCCTGAAAAACTTGAATGACGACCAAGAGGCATTTTGGAAAATCAACAATCTTGATGTAGTTGTTTCAAGCAAAGAACAAGGTTTTGTTGAAGCAATTCAAAACGAGATTTTAAATAACTCTTTCTTAATTTCCGAAACATTTACAGAACAAGAGCTAAAAATAATACTTAAAGAAAAATCGGGATTTGATGATATGACAGTTCGTAATATTTTCAAAACACTTGATAGAAATGAAATAATTATCTTTAAAGCGACAGTCGACGGAATAGATATTTACGAGAAATCACCTGAGTTCTCTTCTATTCTAAAAAAACAAAATTTACCCGAAGAACAAGTAAAAGCTATTGAAAGCCTGTTTGCAAGCGACACAAACAATTTCGTTCAAAAACCAGAAAATAAAATAGAGAAAAAGAAGGTTTTCATCAAGGCTGAACATTTGCATGAGTTTCAAAACTTATGGAACACCATCAACAAAAACGCTTTTTATGTTTTAGACACTTTAAGCGATGAACAAGAAAATCAATTGGTACAAAACATAAAAACAGATATAGAAGCCTTAAAAATTGAAGAAATTTTGTTGCAAACCATTAGGGCAGAACTAAACGTAAATAAAATTGATGAGCAAGGAGCAATTACAGAAAAACTTATAGATACAGTTACTTACAAAAGCAAAGTTGATTATTTAGAATTGGTTCGCACATTATCAAACAACACTAAAACACCTATTTCATTTGTTGTAAAGGTTTTCAATGATTTATCTAATGATTTCAAAACTAAAATGCTTTGCAATAATCCTGAACAAGCTCAAAGAGAAATTAAGGAAATAATTAATAGAAACTTAGTAGAAATGATTAAAGTTAATTTGAAATATGATGGGATCAATGGTAAAGCATTGCCAAACGTATTCGGAATTGATAATGGTAAAACTTTTATAGACATTGGTAGTACAGGTAAATTTCAAAAGAAGCTTCCAAATGATTTTTCAATGAAATCAAAATGGGTATTTGAAGAAGTGATTGAATACGACAGCGATTTTGAATTGGATATTGTAGAACAAGACCCTGACATTGACAGCATTGAAATATTCGGCAAATTACCACGACTAAAAATTAAAACTCCTTTAGGCGAATATAATCCAGATTTTTGCTATGTAATAAATGGCACAAAAGGCAGTAAAATATTTCTAATAGTGGAGGCAAAAGGCTACAATTCGTCAACAGAAATACCCGAAAATGAAAATTCAAAAATCGGTTTTGCTGTAAAGTATTTTGAGGCTCTAAACGAACATTACAAAAATCAAAATGAAAAAATAAAGGTTTCATTTAATAAACGTATAAAAACAAATCAATTAGCAGAATTAATAATTAATGCAGAATAAAATGGAAAAAGAAGAATTTATAAAAGCTGGATATATAATTGTTGATTCAGAATATAATGAAAACAAATTATTATCATTTCTAAATGAAAATTACCCAAATGTAATAAAAGACAATGAAATAAAC
>JAPLFM010000330.1:22872-23732 GCA_026390675.1 Candidatus Kapaibacterium sp.
GCTAAATATGCTCAAAAAACAGAAAAGGAATTAAGTATTAATAAATCTTTAAGCAAAAATATTGATTTAACAGAAAACTTTGTTTTAAAAGGCGACAATTTAGACAGCCTGAAAATATTGAAGAACCATTATAACGGTAAAATCAAATGTATTTATATAGACCCACCATATAATACAAATAGTGAAGAATTTGTTTATCCTGATAAATTTAATAAAGAAGAAACTGAAGTATTGGGTTTGTCAAATTTGAGTGATAGTGATTATGAGCGAATGGAATTTAGTTTCAAAACTAAAAAAAGCCACAACGGTTGGTTAGCTTTTATGTATCCACGACTGCTCCTAGCAAGAGATTTGCTAAGCCATGACGGTGTTATTTTCATAAGTATTGACGACAATGAACAGGCAAATTTAAAGTTGCTTTGTGATGAAATTTTTGGTGAGGAAAATTTTAGAGGCAATATTATTAGAGCCACTGGGACGACAACTGGTCAAGACGCACTTAAAATTGGAAGCTCATATGATTCTTGTTTGTGTTATTCTAAGTCAGAAACATTTCAGTTAAATGGTATTCCGTTAAAAGGTAAAGACCTTAATAGATTCAGCAATGATGACAATGACGATAGAGGCAAGTATGCATTATTGCAATTGAGAAAGACTGGAAACGCTGACAGAAAAGAAGATAGAGAAGGGATGTTTTTTCCTATAAATGCACCTGATGATAGCTTAGTATACCCTATTGGACCTACTGACTATTTAAGTCGATGGAGAACCGGAAAAGATAAATTTCAAAAGTTTTTAGAAGAGGGGTTAATAGAATGGAAAGAATATGGTGACGATATAGATGATTTTGATGAAGAAGA
>JAPLFM010000080.1 GCA_026390675.1 Candidatus Kapaibacterium sp.
TAAGTGGCTTTTTCTTGAAATTCTATAAACAACAAAATTTATTGAGGCATAGCTTGAGGTTGAGCCTGACCTATTACATTTTGCATTTCTGGTTTAATACCTAACTCAATTTGTAATGTTGAAATCTCTTTTGCCAAATCTTGTGCTACCTGACTATTAATTGCACTTTTTTCAGTGTAAAGTTTAGCCATAAGTTCATTTGCTTTTGCAAGAGCAGCTTTTGCACCTTGTTTTGATTTTACTTCTGCTATTTCAAGTCTTAGTATATCAAAAGAATTTCCAACTACAGCTGCAAATACTCTTCTAGTATCTTCAGATTCAGGACTACCTTCCACTTGACTCAAAACCATTTTCAATTTGCTTTTTAGCTTAGTTAATATATCTCTAGCTCCAGCATAATCACCTTTCATTTCATAAAGTTGAGTTGCTACACTATATGGACCTCTATATCTTAAAGTAGCCTCACCCATAAAATATTCTTTTTCAAGTTTGGGTGTAGAAATAATTCCTAAAGAAGATTGAATACCTTGTTCTGCATATTCTTTTGCTTTTTCTTTTTGTCCTAAGTTATTATACAGTTGAGCAAATCTATGAGCAAAATCAAACCCTAATGGGAATTGTTTTGTTGAAACTGTTCTTTCTAACTGATCAAGTGCTGCAATTGCCCCTGTAGTATCAGCATTATCTAAAACTAAAGAGGTTGCATAAGTATAAAATAACATTCTATAAGTGTTAGTAAGTCTTCTATGAACTGGATCATAATAAACAGCAGGATTACTTAGATTTCTCATTTTGAAACCATATTTTGGAGTTGTACTGAAATTTGATGTATTATCAAGATCCATAAGACACTTTTTCATAACATCAAGATTAATTGGTTCTCCACCAGATTTAGATCTCTGCTGTACAGGACAAACACGTAATACCATCCCTTCATATCTCATAAATCTATCAAGTCCACAGTAATTATCACTACTCATAGTATTTGCAAAGTATATAGGTCTTTCAAATCGAGTTTGTTCCAAAATTTCTTTAATAACTTTATCTTGAACTTTATACAAAAACATTTCCTTACCCTCTTGTTTACCATAAGAAGTTCCAACAAATTGGCTTACAAAAGTACCTGCATTAATAATACTTGTATCTTTAGTAAATTTTGCAAGAATTTCTTTTTTAATAGGTATATTTAAAGTTTGTGCAGGATTAAAATCATAACTCAAAGCTCTAGTATCAGTTTCTTCATCAACTCTTAAAGACATATCATTAAATGTTAAAGGAACTTTTTTAGCACCCCATGGCATTTTATTTTTCAATTGATCTACATACCAAAGAGTATTACCCAAACTTAAATTTACAATTCTAATATCTCTTCTTACTCCCATTACATCTTGCAAGAACCAAAGAGGGAATGTATCATTATCCCCATTAGTGAATAGAATAGCATCTAGTTCAGTGCTTTGTAGAATATTATATGAGTAATCGAAAGGAATAAAATTTCCAGATCTGTCATGCATTTTCCATCCACCAATTGCCATATTTACTGGAACAATTAGCATAGCTACTCCAAAAACTGCAGCAGCAATATCAGTTCTAATTTGCTTTATGTCTATTTGTTCTATAATACTAAATGTACCAAGTCCAATCCATAAGCACCAAATTAGGAATGCACCTGTGTAAAAATAATCTCTTTCACGAGGTTGTGGGTCTTGTTGTTGTTGTGCAATTGCTGCAAGCACTCCCATCATTAAAAACATTACCATAAATACAAATGCCATTTTAGGGTCTCTGTAAAAATGGAAAAACATTCCAATAAAACCAAAAATAAGTGGAATTGCAAAAAATCTAATCGGAAATAAATGAGCATATCCATTACCATTATTCAATTCTTTAGCTTCATCTTTGGAAGCAATAGTCCAACCTGCATCTTGTTCATCTGATGAACGACCTGCGTAATTCCAAAATAAATACCTAAAAAACATGTGATTCATTTGGTATTTGAACATATATTTAAGTTCACCACCAATCTCAACATTATCCCAATCATTTACGTTAATAGAATTTCCATCATTCCTTCTAACTTCTTTTTTCCCAGGTGGGTTCCAAGGTCCATATACAAATTCACCATTTTCATCTTTAGAAGTATAATTACGAATAAACATATCTTCGTTTTTAACTCTACGAGGCCAGCTTGGCTCATCACCATATTGTTCACGACCAAGATATGCAGCTAGTTTGTTAAATGTTTTTGGTTCGTTTTCATTCATTGGAGGATTTGAATTAGAACGTACTAAGATTTGAGTATAAGTCGTATATCCTAGAAGAAGAACTAAAAACATTCCAGCACCTAAGCTAACTAAATCATGCTTGGTTTTTCTTGCATAATAAAATAAGAAACCAACTCCTGCAATAACTAACATTGTAATATATCTTAACGCATCACTATTTTCAATTGAATATTCTCTCGCTTCATTTCTACCCGGTGTATGACCAGCTAAAAGTGCCGGTATAGATTTTACAATAGTTGGGTAAACTACATAAAAAATCATTAATCCAATAATTGTAGCAATTGCAAAAGATTTATATTCGAATTTGTATTTTCTAAAATAAACTAAGTAAACAATAGAGAATATTGTTAACACAGCAAGAAGGTGAACACCAGTTGAAAGACCTATAACATAAGCAATTAATAGCAAAAATCTTTCATGTCCAGGATTATCTGCTTCCTCATTCCACCTCATCATAAGATAAACTACAATACAAACAAAAAGCGTAGCCATTGCATAAACCTCAGATTCAACTCCATTGAACCAAACTGTATCACTAAAAGTGAAAGCAAGTGATCCTACAAGACCTGCACCAAACGTTGCAATTGCAGTTCCCATATCTTCAATTTTACCACGATAGTTTCTAATAACCATTACAATTATGTGGTATAGGAAAAAAGAAGTAAATGCAGTGGAAAAAACAGAAACTAAATTAACTTTCCAAGCTGGCTCACCAAATGGAATTAATAAGTGGAATAATTTACCAATCATAAGAAAAAGAGGAGCTCCAGGAGGGTGAGGTACTTGTTGCCAAACTGTTGCTGCAGTAAATTCACTGCAATCCCAAAAAGGAACACTTGGTTGAGCTGTCATCCAATACACAGCAGCAGTAACTATTAGAGCAACAAAACCAAAGGTTCTGTTCATTTGTTTGAAATCCATAAATGCAAACCACTTAAATATTAATAATTAATTTACTTGTTTTTAAAAACTTTTTTGAAAACACTCAACTACAATCTTACAATTTACAAAAACTAAAAAACTTAAAACATATATTAATTTCCAACAATGAAAATTTTAATCTGTTTTTTACTTTTGCATCAAAAACAAAATGAATTATATGCTTGAAAATCAATTATTTTAAGAAATAAATAATTTAATTTTAATCAAATAACAAATAACGTTTTTCTTTTATAATTTTTTAATTTATTTTTGAATATATTCCATCACATAAGCAGTATAATATGTTCTACTATTTAGCTTTATGGCTTAAAACTACATTTGATCCGCCCGGTATAGGGATTTTCCAATATATAACTTTTAGAGCCGCCGCCGCCGCAATAACTGCTTTAATATTTAGTTTTGTATTAGGCCCATTGATTATTAGGAAGCTCAAAAAAATGCAAATTGGTGAGCAAGCCAAAACTGAGCTTCAAAATATTGGCTTACACGTTAATAAAGCTGGAACTCCTACTATGGGAGGTCTTATAGTTTTAACTTCTTTAATATTACCAACTTTACTTTGGGCTAATGTAGCAAATGCATATATTATATTAATTGTTATAACTACTACTTGGCTTGGTGCTGTTGGTTTTTTAGACGATTATTTAAAAATAAAAAAAAAAATGCCAAAAGGACTAATTGGAAGATATAAATTAGTTGGACAAGTTTCTATAGGATTAATTTTAGGTTCAACAATTTACTTTTTCCCTCAGTTTTTCTCCAACGACTTTCATTTGTATAAAACTCTTACAACTGTACCTTTCCTAAAAAATGTAAGCTTTGATTTTGGAATTTTTTATATTCCAGCAGTTATTTTTATTTTAACAGCAACTTCCAATGCAGTTAATTTAACTGATGGGCTTGATGGATTAGCTATCGGAACTGTTGGTATCACTTCCTTAGCTTTTGCTCTTATTGCATACGTATCTGGAAATGCCGTATTTTCATCTTATCTAAATATTATGCATTTGCAGGGTAGTGGGGAATTAACAATCTTCGTAGCAGCTTTAGTAGGAGCAGCACTTGGTTTTTTATGGTTTAATTCTTATCCTGCTCAAATTTTTATGGGTGATACTGGCTCACTTGGCTTAGGTGGAGCTATTGGTTGCCTTGCAATACTTATTAAAAAAGAATTTCTTCTTCCAATTCTCGGTGGTGTATTCTTTGCAGAAACTCTTTCGGTTATTTTACAAGTTAGTTATTATAAATATACTAAGAAAAAGTATGGAGAGTGCAGAAGAATATTCAAAGTTGCTCCTCTTCATCATCATTTTGAAAAAAGTGGGATTCACGAATCAAAAATTGTTACCCGTTTCTATATTGTAGCTGTTATGCTTGCAATTATTGCTATTGCTACTTTCAAAGTACGATAAGCATAGTTATAGTTTGTGTATTTGTAAGTACTTAAATAAATAATCAAAGTAAAATAAAGGTTTAATAAATATTAATATTTAATTAAACCTTTTGATTTTTTTGATGTAAAGTGAAGATAGTAATACAGAAATCCCCCAAACAACCACTATAAGCCATTCTGAAGCTGATATAGTATTAGATTGTTTAACCTCTTTTTTACTAATTGGAATTTTAGAATCAAAATGATTGTTGTTTGAAAGCACTTCTTTTTGACTAACAGCTTCTTCAAGTGTAATGCTATTGTCAGGACTAAGATTTGTGTTTATGGCTTGCAAATCATCATTATTCTTTTCGAAAGTTAATTCGATTAGTTCATTACTATTTGCAATTACTTTATTATTAGGTAAAGCAAATAAAATCAGCATTATTGCTGCGAATATTACAGATATTTTTTTCATTGAGAACATCCTTGATAGAACAATGTAGAATAATGTTCATTTCTTCCTATGATTAAATTATATATCGGTTAGTTCTAACCAAATATTTAGTAACTTTAATGATTATTCTTTAATAATACAATCTAAATGCCAAACTTTGTAATTATTAAAGATAACTAACATACTTTTCAACAATTAGCATATCGAATTTACACTTTAATTGTAAGTATATTATAAATATAGTGTTACGATTTTTTGTAAATGAGTTGTTATAGTTGATTTTTATTTGTATCACAATTTAATAACTAATTAAATTTTAATAAAAGTGTGTAATTAGGCTGACACTGTAAAGTAAATATTACATATCCTAAGTTTACACTTTATTTGTAAATTAGATGAGGTATAAGTTTAAACTATTATAAATACTTTTATATAAATCAAAATAAGTATCTAAGTCTGTATAATCTAGAATTAAAAATTATCAAAATTTATTTAAAATAATTTGAATTTATACACTAATATCTATATACTTACTTCAAAAATCAAATTACACATGTTTTTTAAAAAAACTTTTAGGAAATAAAAAATGTCAGTTATTCTATCAGCAGCTCGCACTCCCATTGGGTCTTTTATGGGTGCATTATCTGCAAAAACAGCTCCTGAGCTTGGTGCTATTGCTATAAAAGCAGCAGTAGAACGTGCAGGAATTAATCAAGATAATATTCAAGAAGTAATCTTTGGAAATGTTTTAACTGCTGGTGTTGGTCAAGCTCCAGCTCGCCAAGCTACAATTTATGCTGGACTTCCAAAGTCAGTAGAATGTATGACTATCAATAAAGTTTGTGGCTCAGGTTTGAAAGCAGTTATGCTTGCAGATCAAGCTATTCGCTGTGGCGATGCAAATCTTATAGTTGCTGGTGGTCAAGAATCAATGACTAATTCTCCTCATATTTTGAAAGGTACTCGTTTTGGTTACAAAATGGGAAATCAAGAGTTAATCGATTCAATGATAGCAGATGGATTATGGGATGTTTATAATAATTTCCATATGGGAAATGCTGGTGAATTATGTGCAAGTGAACACACTTTCACTCGTGAAGCCCAAGATGAATTTGCTATTCAATCTTTTCAAAATGCTTTAGATGCTCAAAAATCAGGTGCGTTCAATGATGAATTAGTTTCAGTAACTATTTCTAGCAAAACAGGTGATATTATTGTTGATTCTGATGAAGGACCAAGCAAAGTAAAGTTTGATAAAATCCCAACTTTGAGACCTGCTTTCAAGAAAGATGGAACAGTTACTGCAGCCAATGCTTCTACACTTAATGATGGTGCTGCTGCTCTTGTTGTTTCATCTGAAGAATATGCTTCTCAAAATGGTATTAAGCCTCTTGCTCGTATTATTGCCCATGCTTCTTTTGCTCATCAACCCGAATGGTTTACAACTGCTCCTAGCTCTGCAATTCAAAAAGCTTTGAAAAAAGCAAATATGCAAGTTAGTGATATTGATTTGTTTGAAATTAATGAAGCATTTGCAGTAGTGCCAATGCACTCAATCAAAGAACTTGGCTTGGATAGAAACAAAGTAAATGTAAATGGAGGAGCTATTTCTCTTGGTCACCCAATTGGTGCAAGTGGAGCAAGAATATTAACAACATTAATTTACGCTTTGAAAAATCGTGGATTGAAATATGGTGTTGCTTCACTTTGTATTGGTGGTGGTGAAGCTAATGCTATAGTTATTGAATTGTTGTAATATAGCTAATGAATAAAACTTAAAATGTAAAAGCCATCTCAAAAAATTTGAAGATGGCTTTTTGTTTTATAATTTATTTGTATTACAATTTATTTAATATCAGCTATTAATTTCGATACAATGTCACTTGCTGAGATAGAATCTGCTTCTGCACTGAAGCTCGGAACTATCCTATGACGCAAAACTGGAAGTGCTACAGCTTTTACATCATCAATATCAGGAGTGAACTTACCACGGACTGCTGCACGAGATTTAGCACCTAATATTAAATATTGAGAAGCTCTCGGACCAGCACCATAACTTATGTAATCTTTAACAAATTTTGAATCATTAAATGCAGGGCGAGTAGAGCGTACAAGTTTTACAGCAAATTCTATTACATTTTCTGCTACTGGTACTCTTCTTACCAAATTTTGAAAAGCAATAATTTCGTTACCACTTATTACTTTATTTACTTTTGCTTTTTTTTCTACAGTTGTAGATCTAACTATTTCCATTTCTTCTTTGAAACTAGGGTAGTCAAGCATTATATTAAACATAAATCTATCTAATTGTGCTTCTGGAAGTGGGTAAGTGCCTTCTTGTTCAATTGGGTTTTGAGTAGCTAATACAAAAAATGGTTCTTCAAGTATGTAAGTATCTCCTGCAACTGTTACTTCATGTTCTTGCATAGCTTCTAAAAGTGCTGCTTGAGTTTTTGGTGGTGTACGATTAACTTCATCTGCCAATACTATATTACCAAAAATAGGTCCTTTTACAAATCTAAATGATTTTTTACCTGTAGAAATATCATCTTCAATTACTTCGCTACCAGTAATATCTCCAGGCATTAGATCTGGAGTGAATTGAATCCTACTAAATTTCAAATCCATTGCTTCTGAAATTGTTTTAACAAGGAGAGTTTTAGCTAGTCCTGGTACACCTATTAATAAACAATGACCTTTAGCAAATAATGAAATTATTAACTCTTCCACTACTTGATCTTGTCCAACTATAACTTTTGCAATTTCACTTTTAACTTGATTGATTTTATTTTCTAAACTTTTTATTAACTCAGAATCTTTTGTAATGTCAGCCATTTTATAATTTGTTTGTTTTAAAATTTCTTTGACAATTATTTGGACTTATTATTTTATTTTTAATTGGAAAATACTTCGTAGTTTGTAAAATGTATAACTTTAAATTCTATTTTATAATCTTCTCACAGTTGGTTTATAGACAAAAACCTACCCACTTCGCGCTATCATATTTTCTTATACCATGGTCGCCAAGGTTACTTTCTTTATCTTTTGGCATATCCACATAGCCCAGCCTTGTTTTAGCTTTGCTGAAAGACTGTTTAGTTCCAGAGTCTTCTAAGCCACCAAAAGGTTTGTAGTCATAGTATGATTGTAAATCGTTACCTACTCCTATTCCTTCCACTCTCAAAGAACCTAAATGGTCATATACTTTGTAGCTTTTCACCCAGTCACCAAGATTATTCACTCTCCAAGAAGCATTTAAATTTTGATTTTTCAATATAATAATTTATTTGGTTTTTCGTATATTTGTATAATAAATTAAATAAATTCAAATTATTATGAACGAAGAAACTATAACATACGAACAATTAATTAATCTATTTCAAAAAACAGACGAAAGATTAAATAAATTAGCTTTAGAAAGTGAAAAAACTGAAAAACAAATTAAAGAGCTTGGTAATCAAATTGGTGGTTTGCATAATAACTTTGGTAAGTTTACTGAAGATTTATTTTATAATTCTTTAGAAAAGATTATGTTTGAAAAATTTGGTATTCAATCTTTTGATCCAAATAGAAATAGAAACCTAATTGGGAAAGGTACAATTGAAATTGATGCAATAGGAATTGTTAATGGGAATATTAATTCTGTATTTCTGACTGAAATTAAAAGTAGATTTTCTTCAAAGGCTATAGTTCAACTAAAAGAAATTATGGATAGATTTGATACTTTTTATCCAGAATATAAGGATAAAAAGAAATTTGGCGTAATTGCTATTCCTCAATTAAACGAAAGTCAAGCTAAAGAGATTCTTAAAGCTGGTTTCTATCCTGCTACTCTAAAAAATGATATGGTTGTGATAGATACTCCTAAAAATTTTAAACCTAAAGTATTTTAATTATTCTTTAAATTACCCTTTCACACGATTGTGTGTCGGACAGACTTTAGTTTGTTATAGAGGGGTGAATTTCTTAGCTAAAAGCTTAGAAAGACGGGGTGTTTGACTTCCAGCCCACCAAAAGGTTTGTAGTCGTAATATGATTGCATATCGTTATTAACTCCTATACCTTCTACTCTTAAAGAACCCAAGTGGTCAAATACTTTGTAGCTTTTCACCCAGTCACCAAGATTATTTACTCTCCAAGAAGCATATTGACTTGAGTTGAACTCAACTGGATATAAAAGAACGTATTGGTTTTATTTAATTTCATTTTTTGTTAAAACTTTAAATTTTCCATTCATATCAATCCCAAAATATCTTAACTCTGATAAGTCAGTTAGAGGTATATTAAAATAATACTGGAAGACGTAAAGTTGTGAATTTAAGTCAAATTTTATAAATTTTAAATCTTTTAATATACCATATTGATCTAAATCTTTAATACCACTTTTATTAGTATTTAATTTTTGTAAATATTTTTTATTAATTTTATAATGAGAAGTAATTAAATTATTATGACTAATTTCAATGATAAATTCAAAGTTATAAAAAAATAAATCTTTTAAAATATTTTTGTCTTTAATAAAAAAATGATACTTACTAGGTACTTTAATTTTTTTAGTTTTATTTGCCTTCTGAATTATTTTCAAATTTGAATTTGATAAGTTGTTTATATTAAAAAATATTGTATCTATAGATTTATATTTTAACTTATATTCACCTATATCTTTAATATAATCATAGTATCCTACTTCTTCAATTTGACTTGAATCATGATTATTATAACAAAATAATTCTAATTTTGTTAAAAACAATAAACTATAAATACTAAATTTAATTAATCTGGTATAGAATCCCATTTATAAAATCCATTAATATGTTTAGCCCAAAAATCATTATTTTTAATATCAATATTTTTTTCTACTGTCTTATTTGCTGAAGATGAAGCATGAACTACAGTTAAAGAAATAACATTTCCACTTTCATCTCTATTAACACTTTTGATTATACCACCATGATATGGATATGTACTCAAACCTCTAAAAGTTATAATATTTCCACTTTGAACATCTTTTAATTCAATTTCTGATAACTTTTTGTTTTTCTCAATGTTTAAGATTCCACTTGTTTGAGATCCTTTGTTTGGATCTGGTTCATCTCCTGCTGTTACACAATTACTAATTAATCCAGAACAATCTACTGGATCCCCTGGTAATCCCTTTTTACCCATTACATATGTTGAACCACTACCTATGTATTCTTCAGCTAACTTTATAGCCTCAAGTCTCTGTTCCTCATTCATTCCATTTATATCTACTTTCATCACAGGGCTATTGGCACTATACTGAAACGGATTTAGTGTATGGTATTTCTCCCAAAGTGGGTCAACCGCTAAAAACCTACCAACTTCGCTATCATATTTCCTTACTCTATGGTCGCCTAAGTTACTTTCTTTGTCTTTTGGCATATCTACATAAAGTTAATAATAAAATTAAATCTTTTAGAACCATACTAGTATTGTTGAAAATGCAAATGAGTCCAGTTTATTCGTATATTTATAAACTATTTCGTCACCAGATATTTTATTTGGGATTTTTTTATAACCATTTTGATAATAACAAACTTTTGTTCCATTTAAACCTAACACTATAAATCTATCATTTATTAAATCATTATAATTTTTTTTATAATAATTTACTATGGATAAGTCATTATTGTTTTTTCTTAATTTTAGAACTTTTTGAAAAAATTCATTAAGTTCATTATCTAAATAAAAATCTTTACTAATTTGTATATTTATAAAATCATTTGAAATATCAAAAAAATAAGTTATTTCTTTTAATGAATCTAAATTTGAATTAGAAACGGTATCAATAATTGAAATATAACTTGAATTACGACTCAAATAAATATGCAAAATATTATTATTTAATCTATTTAGATTGATTTTTTGAATTTCATTCCTGTTTTTATTGTAGAATATATCTGCTTTTCCTAACATACTTTTAAAATAATAGTCTCTAATAAGACTTACTATAAATAAAAATATTAGTAAAAAAATTATAGATTTTAAAGTAAACTTTATAAATTTAATAATATATTTGTATTTCATAGACTTATTAATAGTTTAATTTGTAATATTCAGCTCCATCTTGAATAGCTTTCTGTTCATTTGGCTCATCAAACCTATGTACAGAACTATAAAGAGTTCCTAACTGACCTAGCATTTTAGTATCAAATACTCCAAATTTCATTGAAGCCATACCAAGTCCCCATAAAAAATTTCCGAATTCATTTGCATTATATACTTTATTATTTACTTCATATAAATGTCCTACCAATGTCAAACTTATTTTGAAATTAAAATCACCAGATAAAGATTCTTTTGCAATTATATCTGGTCTTAAGAAACCTATACCAATTAGACCATGTTTCCCTACTAGTGCTAATGCAGCATCAATTTTTGATTTTATTTCTTTAGAATCTGAAACTATGTCTTTTGCAGGTCCCATTTCATCTTTTTTGGAAATAGTTTCCCAAGAATTGGCTTCATGTTTCACGTTTTGATTATCAATAAGATAAAATTTATCAGGGTGTATTGTCTCTAATAATCCAGACCGAACATTTGTACTCCCAACATAGTTTCCGTTCAAGTCATATGTTTTATCAGCTTGACCATCCACATCAATCTTAATAATAGGACTATTTCTTGAATACTGAAACGGATTTAGTGTATGGTATTTCTCCCAAAGTGGGTCAACCGCCAAGAACCTACCCACTTCGCTGTCATATTTCCTTACTCCATGGTCGCCTAAGTTGCTTTCTTTGTCTTTTGGCATATCCACATAGCCAAGTCTTGTCTTTGCTTTGCTGAAAGGTTGGTTTGTTCCTGATGCTTCTAAGCCACCAAAAGGTTTGTAGTCGTAATATGATTGCAAATCGTTATTAACACCTATACCTTCCACTCGTAAAGAACCTAAGTGGTCAAATACTTTGTAGCTTTTAACCCAGTCTCCTTGATTATTCACTCTCCAAGAAGCATACTGACTTGAGTTAAATTCTACTGGATATAAAAGTGCGTATTGGTTAGTCATTTCAAAAGGTTCAGAGTGGTAATAAGCTTCCCAAGAATTTAATACTTCATCTGTACTATTTGATACATCAGAAGCATTCTTCACCTTAATCATTGCATCTTTATTCACAAAACCTTGATAGATTACAGTTTCTTTATTACTTGCATCAAGTAAGCTATACTGCCAAGGATAAGCACCACCAGCACCAGTTGCAGGGTCGCTAAGCAAACCTGATGGAGTATAATACATACGTTTCTGCTCTCTTGCCATACTTGCATTATATACATACTGCCATTCTGTACGGTTTTGATAAGCATTTGGGTCAATCACAAAACAAGCATTATCAGTTGGATTCATAGAACCACTCGAATATTGACTATTGAAATAATACTTATCAAGTAAGTTTCTATGGTCATAAAAGAAATTCTCAGACTTCTTATTCCAAAGATTAATAAGAGGAGCTACACCCTTTGCCACTTGCACTCTCGAAACTAAAGAAGCATTATTGTAATAGCTATATTGTGTCTTTGTTTGTAGAGAAGTCATATCTTTAAATATTTTTTTTTGTAGCAATCGTATTTCAAATTTATTAACAAATCAAGCAAAATCCAAATTATATATTTAAACTTTTTACATATTGCAAGATTGATTAATTATTTTAATCTAAATTATGAAATATTTCACTCAATTCAAACCCAAGTA